>JAKQGS010000117.1 GCA_029556045.1 Pseudomonadota bacterium
CTGATCACCACCACCATGCTGCTCACGTCACTGACTGCGGCACAAGCTGCTTCCTCGAATGCCGTCATGGTCTGCATCCATGACCAAACCCCCTGGGATGGTCTCTACTTGGAAATGGAACTGGTTCGTAATGACGGCGGCAGCCCCTCTCTCCGCTTGAATCGGCGGACTTTTTAAATGGGGGGGCAATGCTCCGTATTTACGAAGAAATTTGATATTTATTTCATAATATTAAAGTTTTTGCCGCATGCAGCCGATAGGAATAAAGTCATGAAACGGCAGACAAGGATTTTAAGGAGTCACCGTCGATGAAGTCCTTCAGTCTAAAAGCAATCGCCTTGGGTGTGCTTCTCTTGGGGCAGGGGTGTTCCGACCCAGCTCCCCCGGATGCGCCATCCACGATCAATGAGTCTGGAACGACGCAGTCAAAATCTTCGGGTAGCTCCATCAAGCAAGAGGGGGCGGAATCTGCGGATGCGTCTGGAAATCAACCCAAAACGACGGAAACTCCCGAGCCTCCTCCTCCCTTAACCAACCAGCAACTTTACGATAATTCCGTCACTGAATGTGCGGCAAAGACTTGCAGTGATGGCAGCACGGGATGTTACGTGGATCTTAAAACCTTTAAATGCACGGAAATTCCGTTAGAAAAGTTCCCCGCATCTGAGTGTATCTGGGATGATACCAACCTAAAAAAGGCGGATAATCCCTTTGCGGTCAACCAAATTACTGATATTCAGAACCTTCTGGATACGGCGTATCAAGGCTATACATTAAAATCCTGCATCAATGATGATGCCACCAACTACACATTGGGCTGGGTCAAGGGAACGTCCCCTAATGACTGGGCAGTGCAATACTTTAAGGTTCCGCGTTAAACGATGCTGCAAAGTGTGTTCATCACCGGTCGCGGCTTGAACAGCCCGGCCGGTTTCAGTTTTTTAAGTCATCGCGAAAATCTCTTCGCGGGGCATACTGCGTTTTCACGGCAGGATCGAAGGATGGTGGGGCGATTGCACCCAACTGCTGAAAACATCCTCAGGGATCTAGTCGTCCGCAAGGAATATCGGCACCTCGATCGGGCCGTTATGCTAGGCCTGCTGGCAGCCCGAGAAGCGGCTACTGGAGGTTCTCTGCCCTCCGACACGGCGGTCTTGATGGGAACATCCCGGGGCGCTACCGAAAGATTGGAAGATGCCATACGGCAATATAATGAGGGAGGGTCGGTCTCTCCATGGACCAGCCCGGTAACGACGGCCGGGACATTTGCCGCAGCTATCACGCGGGATCTTGGTCTGCAGGGCCTGGGTCTCTCCGTTTCATCAGCTTGCACCACCAGCCTGCATGCGGTTGGTTTAGCCGCTCTATTGGTCGACACCGGCCAAGCCGAAGCGGCTCTGGCTGGGGGGGCTGAAGCCTGCCTGACTCCTTTTACTCTGGAGATGCTTCAGTCGACTGGTGTCTACAGTAAGTCCGAGGACGAGGTGTTTCCCTGCCAGCCACTTCATTCTTCGCGCAGTGGATTGGTTCTTGGGGAAGGTGCCGCGGTCGTCCTCCTCGAACGAAGGCCAACCCGCCCGGTGCTGGCACGGATTGTTGCGTACGCGGGAACCAGCGAAAAATCCACCATGACGGGTATCACAGAGTCGGGTGAACTGGTTGATCGTGTGATCCAAAAGGTGTTGCGGCACTCTGGCATAGAACTTCAGGACATTTCGTTTATTGTGGGGCATGGGGCATCAACCCGCAGGGGTGATGAGGCAGAACTGAATGGGCTGCGCCGCGCATTTGGGAATAACCTGCCACCTCTGGTGTTCCATAAATGGCATACCGGGCACCTGCTGGGAGCATCCGGTGCGTTATCGCTGGCTCTGGCGGCGGACCATTTACAGACCGGGCGGCTTCCTCCGCACCCATACTGGCAGGGAGAAGATCCTCTTGATCTGCGACGGGAGCGATTATTGAAGGAGCCCCGTTATGCCCTTGTGATTTCTCTGGGCTTTGGCGGCAATGCCGGTGCTATTCTCCTGTCAAGAAATTGACAAATTCGTGCTGCAGCTGTGACGAGCATCGATGCCTGACTTTTGACGTTCGGCAACTACCGCCCAGTCGAAGGACGACTCTCGCCAATCCGTGATTTGGAAGATTAGCAACACTTCACCCATTCTCCATTTATTCTTGCCATCTAATTTAGATTTTTTTCCGGGGTAAAAATCTGGCAAGGAATTTGCTCACTCCCTTCTGGATCAGCAATTTTTTGTCGGGAACCGTTGAAGTCCTGACACTGGAATTGGGAGCAGGCGATGTTAAAAAATATCTATTCACCGGTATCAGGGGCTTTGGCCCAGGAACGCGTGATGGAGATCATTGCCAACAACCTGGCCAACGTCAATACGGTGGGATTCAAAGGCGATGCCGTGACCTTCACCCTGCTGGAACCTGAGCCGTATAAAAACTATCCAACACCTCTGCCACCTGCCAACTACAAGGTGAATTTGGATGATATTGCCCCCCTGCATGGCAATGAGATGGCCTATGTGGGTGTGGCGGATGTGGTGCGCGACAATTCCCAAGGTCCTGCCATCACCACCCACAACAGCACCGATCTGATGATCGAAGGAGAGGGTTATTTTGCGGTACACACCAACGAAGGTGTTCGCTACACCCGTTCCGGGGATATGACCATCGGACCGGATGGTGCGTTGATGGACAAAGCGGGATTTCCTGTACTGGGCGAAAAAGGTGTGATCTACGTCCGTTCCAATGAATTTCAGATCAATCATGCTGGTGAGATTTACCAGGATGGCCAGTTGGTGGATCGACTGGCGATATACCGGTTTGCGGACCAGACGCAATTGCAGCGGGTGGGTAACAATCACCTGTTCTACGGGGGAGCGCCCGAGCAAATGGGTCGCGTGGAACATCCAGCGGTTCGTCAGGGATTCCTGGAGGGATCGAATGTCAACGCCATCAAAAACCTGACATCGATGATCATCGCGCATCGATCCTATGAGGCTTATCAGAAGGCCGTCTCAAATTTTGATCAGATGATGGAAAAATCGTCCAATTCAATTGGCGAAGTGCGAGTTTAATTTTGTTTTTTGACCCGAACGAGAGAGGGGGCATGACATGATGCGTTCACTTTACACCGCCGCTACGGGGATGGAGTCGCAGCAGACGACCATTGACACCATCTCCAACAACCTGGCCAACGTGAACACCACCGCTTTCAAAAGGTCGCGGGCCAACTTCCATGACTTGCTCTATCAAACACTACGAGCTCCGGGGCAGAACTCCACCGCAGGAACCATGGTGCCGAGCGGCATTCAGATTGGCTCCGGTTCCAAGGTGTCATCGGTTGAAAAAATGTTCAGTGAAGGTGCCATCCGTATCACACAGAAATCCACGGACCTGATGGTGGAAGGCGAGGGATTTTTTCGTATTCAAAAAGATGATGGCACCACGGCATTTACGCGGGACGGCAGCTTTAAAATCGACAACGGTGGGCGTTTGGTGACGGCTGATGGATTTCCCGTTATGCCTGAGATTGTTGTTCCTGCGGGAGTAACCCACGACAAAATCCAGATCGGAATCGATGGTACGGTAACGGCGCGTATTGGTTCGGAAACCCAGGATCTGGGGCAGATTGATCTAGCCAATTTCATTAACCCGGCAGGTCTGGATTCCCTTGGTCGCAACCTGTATTCAGCCACGCCTGCCAGTGGTGAGGCCATTGTCGGCCGTGCGGGGTCCCAGGGGTTTGGTCGTATCGCCCAAGGGCAATTGGAAGGATCCAACGTCAATATTGTGGAAGAAATGGTGAATATGATTACGGGGCAACGGGCCTATGAGATCAATTCAAAAGTCATTCAAACCGGTGACCAGATGCTCCAACAGACCAATAACATCCGGTAATGCGGAGTAAGGAATGAACCGTGAATAGCCAAAAAGCACGGTGGCGTTACGTAAGCCTGGCGGCGGAGTTCATCCTGCCGCTGGGGTTTTTTTGTTTTTTTTCATCATCCTCTCTTTGGGCTGGTAACTTTTCCCAGGTCTATGGCTCAATGGCGCAAGAACACCCAGTCGGAGATATTGAGGGAGTTGCGCCGCAGGTTAAGCTCCCGCTGAAATTGATCCTTAACGAAAAAGTTCTGATTAATGCCGACAGAATCCGACTGGGAGACCTCGCTGTATGCGAGGGATTGCAGGAAATTTGCAACGAGGCAGTTTTAATTGACTTGGCTGCAGCACCGTTGCCAGGGCGAGTTGCGACTCTTGGTAACCGCCAGATCGCTGACATCATTTCCCGCGAGCTGCCGGGGATTTCGGCGGAGATCCTTGGGCCCGAGCAGATCAGAGTTGAGGCGGATGCCATCATTGTGGAAAAAGAAATAGTCCAGCAGAGTCTGGAAGACCTCCTGAAGGAAGCCGAAGAGAGTGGTGCGATTAAATTCAAAGTGGTTTCCCTGAACATGCCGGGATCGTTTAAAGTTCGTCGTGGGCCGTTTCACGTCGAGTTTCCCGAAGTCCGCCTTGCATTACAGGATGGGTTCGGTGAAATGGTCCACAATCCGGCCGGCATCCATCGCCTTGAGGCCGTCTATGTTAGCGACGATAATGCACCCACCCGCATTCCCCTACCCATTACTGTTCGCCTGGATGTCTATATCAAAACCCCCGTATTGCGGCACCCTAAGGCGACGGGAGAATCCCTCCGGGATGAGGACTTCGTCATTGAGTGGGTCAAAAAAACAAACATGTCCGAGCGATGGGTGACCGATGTGGCGCAGGCGACCGGCAAGGTGACGCGGCGTAGTTTGTCCAAAGGTTCCGTGGTCGGGATTGATGCCCTGGCGACACCCGTGCTTGTCAAACGAGGCCAAAGGGTGAAAGTCACGTTTATGCGGGACGGCATCCAAATGAGCGGCGTTGCCAAAGCTCTGGGACCGGGCGCGGCCGGAGAATGGATTGAAGTGGTCTATCAGGCTACCGGAAAGAAATTGGGTGGACGCATCAAGGAGGACTCAACCGTTGAAATTGCGTTGTAGAAAATTGTTCACAAATGCCATCATAATCCTGCTGGCCTGGACCTTCGTGTCGGGCTGTCAGAGCGGCATGATACCCGCCAGCCAGCGAGATCTCAACAAAGGTGATGGCGTTCTCCATGCCAAGCCCGGTAGTCGGCAAAAAGATGACAGTGGTGAGCGGCTATACCGTCGCAAAGCGGATGTCACAATCGAGGACAAGGGGGCGGGGATGGAGAATGGTTCCCTCTTTAACCCCCGTGATCAGGGTAATCATCTATTTGCTGATCGGAATATCGATCTGCGCGGGCAGGAAGTGAACGTGATCGTCACTTCCCTTAAATTGAAAAAGGAACCTGCCAATCCTCCGGCCGTTGGATCCGGGGCCAAAGCTCCCGTGGATGGTGCGGGTGATACCAAGAACGCAAAACCAAATCCGGATGAATTGGAAAAAACACTTTTGGCGATGGCACCCCACCTAGATGGTGGTGACAAAAATCCTGAGTTGATCACGGAATTTCGTATGACCGTTCTGCGTCGCACGGATGAAGGGGATTATCTGGCTCGTTTTAAGCGTGAGTCTGTGAATGAGTATGAAGTCAATCGGCTTGAAGTCACCGCCCGTATTCCTTACCAGAAAACGCTCCCAGGCGAAGTCTTAACCACGAATGATCTTCTGGACGTTGAGTTTTTGGATGAACATGACGCCGAGGTTTTTGAGCGGCGCTCAATCACCTGGGAGGATGAGTATTCTCTGCGTATGAGTGGTTTTTCGGAGGCAAAATCAAAGGCAGCTCAGGAGCTTGACAGTCGCAAGCGTGAACTCGAAAAAGTGCGACAACAATTGGATGTGCGTGTGAAAAATTTAACCAAAGAACGCACTCAGGTGGTTAAAGAACGGGAGAGGGTTGGTAAAAAAGAGGCCGAATTGGATCAAAAGTTTAAAGAAATGAATGAGGTTATTTCCCGACAAAAAGAAACCATCGATGACCAGAATAAGCAACTGCAGGAGGCACAAAGTGCCAAACTGCAACAGGAAGCAGCAGCAGTGCCACAACCCAGTGAAGAAAGTACCGGCGAAATTTCTGGTAAACCGCTGGAAACAAAACCAGGTGAACCAAAGGGGGCTGCCAATGCCAAATAAGTACTTACGGCTTTCGGTTCTGCTCATAAACCTTCTTACGGGAGCTCTCGCGTTGGGGCAGGAGACCCGTATTAAGGATCTCGTCAATGTTCAGGGGTATCGAAGCAACCAACTGATGGGGCTGGGACTGGTGGTCGGACTGCAAGGTACCGGGGATTCCAAAGCGGCCATGACCACGAATCAGGCTGCCACTAATCTGATGCGTAAACTGGGGATGAATGCAGGGCCGGATACCATGCTGGTTCAGAGTATGGCGGTCGTGGCGGTCACCGCGGAACTGCCCGCTTTTGCTAAAATCGGTGATCGCATTGATATTAAAGTGTCAACGCTGGCCGACGCCAAGAGTCTGGCTGGTGGCACTTTGCTTATGACCCCGCTGAAGGCTGTTAATGGCGATATCTTTGTGATGGCGCAGGGTCCTGTGGTCATCGGCACCGCCACTGGTCGCGGAACCCAGGTTCTGACCGTGGCAAATCTACCCGCGAGTGGGGTGGTGGAGCGGGAGTTTACGCCGCAGATTGGGGCGCAGGGGCTAGTCAATCTCCACCTCAAAGAGACTGATTTCACCACCAATGCCCGCATTGTGGAAAAAATTAATGCTCACTTCAAAGGGTTTTATGCTGTATCGCGTGATCCCTCCCGCATCGAAGTCAAGTTGCCTCCCATCTATGGGGATCGGGTCATTGAATTTATGGCTGAGTTGGAGAGTCTCCGCGTGGAATCGGACCGTAAAGCGGTGGTGATCTTCAATGAGAAAACAGGAACCGTCGTCATGGGGGCTGATGTGGCCATTGCCAATGTGGTGGTCAATCACGGCGAATTGAGCATTCAGGTTGGCGAAGGCAAAAATACTCGCAGTGAGGGGGTGGTAAAACTGGGGGGTGCCACCATCGGTGGTCTGGTCAAAACCCTCAACGACCTTGGTGTCAAATCGGCCGACCTCGTGGGTGTGTTGCAGGCCATTCATGCGGCCGGTGCGCTCAAGGGTGAATTGCGATTCATGTAATGGAGAGTCGGATCTTATGAAAATTTCGGCACCAACGGACCTTGCAGGCCTGGACAGAAATCCAGAAATATCCAGTAAAGACAATATATTGAAAGTCGGGAAAAATTCCCAAAAAGTCGAGATTCGCAAAGCCGCGGAAGAGTTCGAGGCTATTTTTATGGAAATTGTGTTAAAATCAATGCGAGAGTCCGTCAATCAATCCGGTCTGATCAATGGCGGCAATGGTGAGAGTATTTTCCGCAGCATGCTCGATAGCGAATATGCAAAGTCGATGTCCTCGCAAAACATGACCGGTATCGCGACAGCCATTGAAAAGCACTTGACTGGACTGGTGGATCAGACCACGGAAACAGTGGACCGTATCAAGGGCCAGGCGGTATACAAGGATTTAGGAAAACCTGGTGTCGGTAGACCTTGATGGCGTAGTTAACTAGCAGCCATCTCACAGAGGAGTAAAGCATGGAGACCAAATCAGTCGGTAATTTCGGCAAGACTCCACTCGTTCAAACCGAGCGCGCCGATCAGGCGCAAAACACGGCTGCGATCCAGAATAATCCCGTTGACAAGAAAAAGACCAAAGGTGCGTCGGGGGCGGAAAAGGATTGGTCGGTCAGCCTGTCGCCACAAGCCAAAGAAAAAGCCGAAGCTAGAAGTAGAGCGTTGGAAATCGCCAAAAACACACCGGATGTCAGAGCCGAGCGGGTGGCGCAGCTGAAGGAGCAAATCAAATCCGGCCAATATAAACTGGATTCTGGCAATATCGCTGATGGCATATTGCGGGAGGCCGTCCGTGACGAAATCGCAAAAAATCCTGATACGGTTTATTGACAATTTTTCGGGGTACTTTGATTCTTTAATTTTTATGCTCTGTTCGTCCTGAACCAACTGCCTTCCTGCTCCACTTCATTTCCCTGCTTGACTGAAGGCATCGATAAAAAGTCTGAAACACAACCCCGTACACAAGGGGATACTTTATGCGACATGATGATGCGGAATATTTGGCGGGTGTCCTGGGCGAATTGACCCGGCTTGGCAAAGCGTTGGCTGTGCTTATGGTTGAGTTGCGGCAAATTGTTCAGCTTGAACACGAGCTAATTTCCCTGCGGGATATTGATCAATTGGAAAGCTTGACACAGGATAAGATAGAAAACGGTCTGGCGATCGAACGTCATGTGCAGGGAATACAGCAACTGGGTGAAACTATTCGTAATATGCTTCCACGGCAGGACCAGAGTCACGATGGGCCAACTTCCGGCAATTTGAGTCTGCTGCTGAAGGACATTCAGGCTGTCCGTGGTGGCCTCGCGGTCGAGGGTCTGCCGGCCCAGGTACTCGATCATGCGATTGGTGAGTTTGCCGTGGTCAGCAACGAATTGCAGGACCAGCGTCAGGAGATTCAACCAAAAATTGAAATGAATTCCTATGTGACGCAAGCCATTCTGAACCGCCACCGTGAGATGATGCGGTTTTGGCAGGAAGTTTCCAATGAGTCATGCATGACCTATGGCGCCAGCGGAGAAACAAAGGGAAAAAGTTCATCATCGTCCGTTTTGCGAGTAAAGGCCTGACATATGGCGAGCAGCCTCTATCATTCTTTGGGAATCGGCGCCGAGGCATTGTACGCCAGTCGGCAGGGCGTCGATACCGCCGGGCATAACATCGCCAATGCCCACACCGAGGGATTTTCCCGCCAGAGGGTTAATCTGGAGGCCCGTGAGCCAACAGAAACCCGCGGTATCATCATGGGCAACGGAGTGTTTGTTAAAAATATCAGCCGAGCCCATGATAAATTCCTGGAAAAGCAGATCATCAGCGGTGGTCAGTCTCAGGGGCGGAGCGAGGCGCGCCTGGAAGCTCTGAAAGCGATTGAGGGTATATTCAGTCCGGAGTTGGAATCCGGGGTGGGTGACGAGATCAGTAAATTTTTTGCATCGGTGCAGGATTTAGCCAATTTTCCGGAAGAACTCTCTGTAAGGACTCAATTGCGGGAGAATGCGCAGAATCTGGTGAATGCTTTTGGAAGGGTTGATGGTGGACTTCGCTCCGCGCAGACCGACTTGAACAATCGAGTCATTGGCGAAGTGTCTAATGTCAATGACATGGTGTCGGAAATTGCCAAACTGAATATTGCCATCGGATCTCTGGAAGGTGGCATGCGCCAGGAGGCCAACGACCTGCGGGATAAGCAGGACCTGCTCGTGCGGGAGTTGGCCAAAAAAATACAAATCAATTATTACCAGTCAGACAATGGCATGATGACGGTGCGTGGCCCCGGCGATACGCTGTTGGTGGATCGTGGTATGGCCGCAAGCATCGTTACCCGGGTTCGGGCCGACGGTTCGGGAATGCACGACATTCTATTTGAACCATCATCAGGTGTCGGCATCCGTAACATCACCGAACTCAACGACGGCGGCAGTCTGAAGTCGTTGGTGGATATAAGGGATAATGTTGTCCCGGGACTTTTGGATAAAAATAATCAGATGGCCTTCTCATTCGCCAATGAAGTGAATGATATCCATCGGCAGGGGTTTGGGGTGAACTCTTTCAAGGAGACGATGGGCCGGGAATTCTTTGATGGCGTCCAGGATGTCAACACCGCCGCCCGCAGCCTCAAGATCGCCGATGTCATTATGGAGAATGTTGACGCCATTTCTGTCGCGGCAACGCCTTTTGCACCGGGAGA
The DNA here is from genome assembly GCA_029556045.1 of Pseudomonadota bacterium. The sequence goes on from JAKQGS010000117.1 coordinate 9,861, forward strand.
CAATGTTCTCGCCAATGAAGTGCTTCGCCTGAATAATAAGAAAGTGTTGAATGAAGGCACCGCAAACTTCATGGAGTTCTATTCAAATTACGTGGGTGTATTGGGACTTGATATTGTGCGGGCTGAGCACTTCAAGGATGCCGATAATATATTGATGCAGGATTTGAACGCTCGCCGCGAAGCGGTCGTTGGTGTTTCTCTTGATGAGGAGGCCACCAATCTCATCAAGTGGCAAAGTAATTTTACTGCTTCATCCAAAGTCATCACGGCGGTTGACGAGATGTTGGAGACGGTTCTGCAATTAAAACGGTAATTAGAGGATCACGGCAGTGCGGGTGAGTGAAAAACAGCGTTACAATCTGACGGGCGCGCGCGTTGAGCGGGCCAAGGAAGATAACGCCAAAATGCTGGAAGTCCTCTCAACGCAGAAGAAAATCAACCGCCTGAGTGATGGGCCGATCGAAGTATCCCAATCCATCAAGGAAAAAAGTCGTATTGCCAACCAAAAGCAGTACTTAAAAAACATTGAATACTCAGTGGGCTATCTGGAGCGGGCGGAATCGGCCATTTCGGGGATCAATGATTTTTTGATACGGGCCAAGGAATTATCCGTGGCTATGGCTAATGATACTTATGGCCCCGACAGTCGGCAGGCGACCGCCCGGGAGATCAAAGAATTACGTGACGCGATCATCTCTCTTGCGAATTCGTCCTATGGTAATCGGTACGTTTTTGGCGGTTTCCGCACACAGACCCCTCCGTTGAACGGCGAGGGGCAGTACATGGGTGATGATGGCCTGATTTTCCTGCAACTGGATGAAAACGACTTTCGCCAGATCAATGTGCAGTCCCGCCAGTTTTTTGAGCCGGATGCGGATGAAAAAAGTAAAGGGCACATGGGTATGATTGACACCCTTGACGTCCTTTTGACTGGTTTGATGGAAGGCGACAAGGACGCTATTCGTAAAGCTATGGATGAGTTGGATTATCAGGTCAGTCGCACCACGAGCCACCAAGCCACCATCGGTGGTATATCAAAGGCACTGATTGAGGCGCAAAAACGATTGGAGCTGGGTCAGGAGATTTCGGTGGAAACCCTGTCCAAACTTGAGGACGCCGATTTGTACGAAGCTTCCTCCGATTTCAAGCGGACGGAGACGGTTTTGCAGGGGACTTTGATGGCCTCCAATAAACTGCTTCAACCAAGTTTGTTGAACTTTATGCAATAGAAAGATGGATGCACCAGGGGAAACGGATGTTCCCCGCTTGCCAGGGAGGGTTGCAGGGTGCTGGTATTAACACGCAAGATAGGCGAGGGGATCGCGATCGGCGATGACGTCAAAATCATCGTGATGCAGATCAAGGGGAAACAGGTGCGGTTGGGCATCAAGGCGAGCCCCAATACGGTGGTTCACCGGGAAGAGGTTTACCAGCGGATCCAGGATGAAAACAAGTCCGCGGCTGAAGCCGAGCCGTCATCGGTAAGTCAAGTCACTGGAATATTTGGTGAAAATGACAGTGAGGCCAAGCGACCAGTCATACGACGCTATGCTCGTCCCAAAAAAGAGGACGAATAGGTCCAAGAGCTGACAGGGTGAATTCATTCCATATTAGTTGCCATCTTACGAAAGATTGGATAAAATCAGAGCAGTATCCCAACGTGTAAAAATTGAAAAACGTGAGCGGTTTAGCTCAGTGGTCTATCAATTCCAGTGTAAGGAGAAGAGCCTTGCTAAAGGTAAAAACGACAAGGTTCGGCGAAATTGAAGTCAATCCTAAGGACATTTTGGAAATGCCAAGCGGTTTGATTGGCTTTCCAGAGCTCAAGCGATATGTCCTGCTGGACCATGATCAAGATTCTCCCTTCAAGTGGTTGCAATCGCTGGATGATGGGTCGATGGCTTTTGTGCTGATCAATCCCCTGCTGTTCAAGCCGGACTATACCGTTGAGGTATCCGAGGCGGAAGTGGCTGACCTCGATCTTAAGAATGAAGAAGACGCCGTTATTTCCGTTATCATCACCATGCCCAGCAACCCACAGAACATGACCGCCAACCTGAAAGCGCCGTTGGTTTTCAACATGATCAACCGCAAGGGCCGTCAGTTGATTTTGAACAATCCCGACTACACCACCCGTCACAATATCATGGAAGAACTGAAAAAACGCTCGGCCTCTGCGGAAGGCGAAGCCCTGCAGGATGTCATTGAAAAAGCCAAGACCGCCACAGCGGCTGCGGCGCCATCCACCGCTAAAAAGAAGTAGCCCTAGAACCCGCTGCCTAAGCGGGTTTTTTATTTGAGACGTCCTCCCGTATTTAAATCCACCTTATACCCCACCTCAGTTTGCACCCAGGTCGCATAAAGGCGCCGTATATGGTGAAAAACCGCCTGTGGCCGCGTCGAATGAAGCTTTTGACTGTCAATCCTTTGTATGGGGATAAGCCCCCGCACTGTGGAGCATAGAAATCCTTCGTCAAAACGAGCCATCTCTTCGGTTGTGATCACCCGCTCGGTGACAGGAATCTTGGC
>JAKQGS010000121.1 GCA_029556045.1 Pseudomonadota bacterium
GCCAAGATCATCACCATGGATCCGCGACTCAGCAACACAGCCAGTAAGAGCAACGTCTGGCTACCCACCTGGCCTGGCAGCGAGGCGACGGTACTATTGAGTTTTGCCAATTACCTGATTCAAAATGATCGTTACGACAAAAAATTTGTCAAAGACTGGGTGAACTGGCAGGAGTTTCTCACCCACTTTGCGGCCCATGGGGATACCCGCGGTCGCATAGGGCTGGAACAATTAAAAGCGAAACTGAAGGACCCCGCGGAGCAGCAGAAGTTTGAAAACTTCGACCTGGCCCTGAAAGGCCTATACGCGGAGTTTACCTTTGAGCGGGCCGCTGAAGAGGCGCAGGTGCCCATCGAGCGCCTGCGGGAGTCGGCTGAGTATATTGCCAACTGCGGCGGCCGTCTGGCCACCCACGTGTGGCGCGCGGCGTCCATTGGCAACCTGGGAGGCTGGCAGATCGCCCGGGCGATTTTGTTCCTCAACGTGCTCACCAACAGCATCGGCGTCAAGGGGGGAACCAACGGCAACAACTGGAACAAGTTTGTGCCCAAACCCTTTATTTCACCGCCCCCGATCGAAGCCTGGCAGGAATTGCATATCCCCCACGAGTTTCCGTTTGCCCACTTTGAAATGAGTTTCCTGCTGCCGCACTTTCTGGAGGAAGGCCGGGGTACCATCGATGTTTATTTTACCCGGGTTTATAACCCCATGTGGATCAACCCGGACGGTTTTATGTGGCTGAAGGCCCTCAAGGACGAGAGCAAGATCAAATTGCATGTGGCTCTGACCCCTACCTGGAATGAATCGGCGTGGTTTGCGGATTATGTGCTGCCCATGGGTCACGGTGGCGAACGTCATGATCTGATGAGCCAGGAGACCCACAATAGCCAGTGGATCGGCTTTCGGCAGCCGGTGCGGCGGGTGGCGATGGAGCGGGCGGGTAAGAAGGTTCAGTTCACCCACCAGGCCAACCCCGGGGAGGTCTGGGAAGAAAACGAGTTCTGGGTCGAGGTCTCCGGCCGCATGGATCCCGATGGTAAGATGGGCATCCGCAAGTTCTTCGAAAGCCCCTATCGCCCCGGAGAACTGATATCGCAGGATGAGTACTGGCAGTGGATCTTTGAGCATTCGGTGCCGGGATTGCCGGAAGCAGCCGCTAAGGAGGCTCTGACGCCTCTGGCCTATATGAAAAAGTACGGCTGTTTTGAGGTGAAAAAAGATATCTATCGGCCCTTTGATCAACCGGCGGAAAATGGCGTGGAAGTGGACGGCATGAAGCGGGCGGGCTTTGAAACCCCATCCCGCAAACTGGAATTCTTCAGTTCCACCCTCTTTGATTGGGGTTGGAAGGAGCAGGAGTACACCATTCCCTGGCCATTGAAGAGCCACGTGCATCCGGACAACATCAACCGTAGCAAAGGGGAGATGATCCTGTTGCCAAACTTCCGTTTGCCAACCCTGATTCATACCCGCAGCGCCAACGCCAAGTGGTTGTATGAGATCAGCCACCGCAACCCCGTGTGGATGAACCCGGACGATGCGGCACGCATTGGGGTTAAAACCAACGACCTCGTCAAGGTTGAAACGGAAATCGGTTATTTTGTGGACAAGGTCTGGGTGACAGAGGGCATCAAACCCGGTGTCATTGCCATGAGCCACCATCTGGGACGCTGGCGTCTCGAAGAAAATGCCGGCGTGAACAAACACGCATCCTCTTTGGTGGAACTGCACCAGATGGGAGACAACGGCCATAAACTCTCGGTGATTCACGGAGCCAAAGCCTGGAAAAGCTTTGATCCGGACACCGAGCGGGTGTGGTGGGAGGATGTGGGTGTGCATCAAAACCTCACCCATGCGGTGCACCCGGATCCCATCAGCGGTGGTCATTGCTGGCTGCAAAAAGCCGTCAATGTTACCCGTGCCGGCGCCGGCGACCAGTACGGCGACGTCTATGTGGATACCCATAAGTCCATGAAGGTATATGGTGAGTGGTTGAAGATGACCCGATCGTCCATCGATCACAGTCCTGACGGTAACCGCCGGCCTCTTTGGCTAAAACGTCCGTTGAAACCCACCAAAGAGTGGTACAAAAACCCGACACAACCGTTTCAATCCCCCCATCGCAAATGATGAGGGGCGATCGGTTTTGACCAAGGAAGGGAAAACTTATGTTGTGTCCTGCCGAAAAAGCCCTGGCCCGCAGCAATGCTTATGGCCTGTTGGCCCGTCTGTTGTTGGGTGAGATCAACGAAGAAACCCTGGCTTTGTGTGAGGTGGTTCCGGAAATCGCGGATCTGTGGCGGGAAACCTACGGGGATTTTAGTGAAGGATCGGCGGATGAAGCTGCTGCCGATCATTTTGCCCTGTTTGGCCGCCAGGTATTCCCATACGGCGGATACTTTCTCAACCGCGACGGATTGGTAGGGGGCGAAGAAACGACACGGGTGCTGGAGATTTTCCAGGATCAGGGATTTGATCCCCCGTCCCTGGATAGTCATAGTGCGGATCATATCGGAGTGGAGCTGCAGTTTTTGGGGTACCTGGCCTATCGGCAGGCATGGGCTCTGGGAGACGACAAATCCGAAGCCGCGCAATTTTATGAACGGCAGCAACGGACGTTCATTCATGATCATATGCTGCAGTGGCTGCTCCCCCTCTATGTGGCGGTGTCCAAGGAGCCTTTTCCCTTCTGGTTTAAAATACTCAACCTGGTTCTGGCTCTGCTCAATGATCACCTGAAAGATTTGGAGGCCTATACCCGGCGGGAGGTTGCCCCGGAGCCCTGGTCGCAGGAGGATTTGCAAGCCTGGTTGCAGCAACCGGAAACCGGACTCGGTAGTATTGTGCGTCGCCTCGCGCACCCGGCGGAGTCAGGATTTCATCTGAGCCAGGGGCAGATCAAGGATCTTGCGGCCGGAGCCGGTATCCCCCTGTCGTTTGACACGCGGGAGGCTGCCATTAAAAGTCTGATAGAGACAGCTGGTGATTACGAAGTATTGCCGCGCCTGCTGGAACTGATGATCAATGTTTCGCAGGAATGGGTGGCGGGTTTACAAAGCCTGGGTGAGCCGATGGAGCCCTGGGCCTTCACCTGGCGTCAGAAACTGCAGCAGACCGCCTTTATCCTGGAGCAGATGAAATCCACCACTCTGAAGTCGCAGCAGCATTCGCCGGAATCATCAACATGATGACCATATACCTCAACCAAAGTCAGGTGGAAGTGTGGTGGCTGGTGTTGATTGCCATCGGGTTTTGCGTGGGGTTTCTCAGCGGTTTGCTGGGGGTGGGGGGCGGCTGGTTGATCACGCCGGCTTTGAACATCATCAACATTCCCATGACCTTTGCCATCGGCACCGGACTGGCGCAGATGACTGGCACCAGCCTTTTAGCGGCATCCAAGCATCGCAAGTCCGGCAATATCGATTTTAAACTGGGGCTCGCCATCGGCCTGCCCATGGTGGGTGGTGTGCAGGTGGGCAAAACCTGGCTGATGCAGCTGGAGGCTGCGGGCCAAGCGGCGTCGGTGACCCGCATCATGTATATGATCCTGCTGGGGGTACTGGGCTTTTTTATGCTGCGGGAGTCCTGGGGAGCTCTGAAGGGCAAGGGTAAAGGTTCTGTCGCCAATCCCCCGCTGTTGTCGCGCCTTCCCGCTCAGCGGCTTGGGCCCGCCACCCGTATCCCGTCCACCGGCACGGACATTCCTTGGGTGGTGTTGATTGCGCTGGGTGTGGTGGGAGGAATCCTTTCCGGTATGCTGGGTGTGGGGGGCGGATTCATGCTGATGCCCGCTATGGTTTATCTTCTGGGAGTGCCAACCCTGCGTGCGGTGGCCACCAGTCTGGTGTGTGTATTGATTGCCAGCATCTACGGGACGATTGTCTTTAGTCTCTCCGGGCGGGTGGATTTCATGGCGGTGGCGATCCTGCTGCTAGGATCGTTTACGGGTACACTGCTCGGGGTTAAAGCCACCCGACGCATCAATGCGGATGGCCTTCGTTTTCTCTTTGCGCTCTTAGTGGTGATTGCCGCAATTTCGGTGGGCCTCAAACAATACGGCCACGATATTCTATCGATGATTCTGATTTTTTCCGCCGCCGGCGGGCTTACTTTCGGTGCCGTGGGATATCTTCTATTCAAAAAGGAAAAGAGTCCCGGAGCTGCAACCGGTGTCTGAAGGCTTATCGGGTGGCAGTGGTCGCCACAGTGGTATCTTCCACCGGTGTGTCGTCCTGGTTGACGGTCCAGCAGCCGAAGGTCAGTCCCATGGCAAAACCAAAACCCAATAACCACATGGCCAAGCGTTCGATGCGACGGATATCCTGATATGACGGATAGGTGGCGTCCATAAAAACCTCGATTTATAAAATAATAATAAAATCAAAGTCTATATATCATAATATTTATAAAAGTCAATAAATTATTAATAGTGATTTTATAAAATGATAAAAAGACGTTCCGGCAGCCGACACCTCACAGAACACAATGTTCTGCCACTGCTTCCCAGGGGGACGAATTGGGGGTAATGATAGGGATAAGAGGTCTGACCCGATCCCTGGAAGGCCTCGGAATCGTGGGAATAACATGGTTCTCCTAGACCCGGAGCCCCGCATGGACGATGCGGGGTTTCTTTTTTTGAGTGCCTGGCAGGCTCCTGAGGGGGAGGCTCACTTCATGGATGATGGGTTCTTCGTAATTTCTTAGAACACTAAGAAACATTCCAGAATAATGCGCAGGATGCGACTGCATTTGGTAACGGATTGGGAAAATCACGATGCCGGTAACACCTTAGTTACCTGACTGTAATGGAAGTACCGGATGCCATGAACTGAAGAAATCGTTTCTCCGGAATAAATGACTGTGGGATCCACTCCTTTGACACCCGCCAGATTCATCCAATACCGCAGACCCTTTGCCATCTCGGAATGGTAGGTTCCCGAAGTTTTAATTTCGATGGGCATGATGGTGGATCCGGAAGAAAAAAGCAGATCGACCTCGTGCCCATGACTATCCCGAAAGAAATAGAGGTTTGGATCCTTACCCTGATGGAGGCGGTGTTTATGAAAGTCTGCAACTACCATGTTTTCAAACAACGAGCCATAGAGAGGATCTCTTGATACTTGATCGGGAGTCTCCAGATTGAGGAGATAGGCGGCTAAGCCGACTTCAGAAAAATAGACTTTTGGGGCCTTGATGAGGCGTTTGCCAATATTTTCAAAATAGGGCGCCAAACGGAAAGTGATAAAGGACGCTTCTAAAACTGACAACCATTCACCTATCGTCTTAGAACTCACTCCCACATCTGTTGCCAGCGAACTCATATTGATCAGTTGCCCGATCCGCCCAGCTAGCATCCGCAGAAATCGTTCAAATGGAATGCGATCTTTGAGATTAATCAGCCGTAAAACATCCCGCTCCACATAGGTTTGAAAATAAGATCGATAGGCCAATGTTGGATCTAGATTCGCAGCATATATTTCGGGCAGAAAACCCCGATGAATCCACACAGCAGGAATGCTCTCTTGAAACTCTCCCAACTGCGCGAGCTCCTGAAAAGATGGCGGCATCAGGGTTAATACGGCAGTACGCCCGGCTAGCGATTGGGAGATTTTTTCTCTCAATAAAGGCTGATGACTTCCCGTTAATAGAAACTGACCTTTTTCCGTCGGTCGATTGTCTACGATTTCCTGGATATACGATAAAAGTTCAGGAACCCGCTGCACTTCATCAATGATCACCGGCGAAGGATATCGCGCCAAAAATCCCCTGGGATCCTCCTGTGCCAACATCCGAGAATCGGGGGATTCCAGTGTGACATAACTGAAATGAGGAAAAGTATGGCGTACCAATGTCGTCTTCCCCGCCTGGCGGGGGCCAAGTAGAGTCACGATTCGAAAGGACTGGACTGCCTGTTTGAGAATTCGAGCTAGATCTCTTTTGATTTCCATGAGTTACCCATAATCCGGCTAATTTGAAGTTCAACTCCAGAATATCCGGAAACGGGCTATTTCTCAACTGTTAAAAGGGGTTAACTTGATCTGATCGGGATGTTCAACCTGGCAGAAAGTGGCATTAATATCAACAAATGACATTTTCCCCGTGCCTTCCGTATTACCGCCGTCGTCATCTCCATATGCATCGGATAGTTTTTATATATTTCATTTTTGTCGGTGCCGGGTGCATGACACCCATACTGAGAAATCGACTCAGTATCACCTCTTCAAAAGGAGAATGTTATGAATTACGAGACATCCAAAGGCGACTGGTCACAAATAAAAAATCAAATCAAGGCGAAATACGGCAAACTCAGCGATGACAGTATCGAATCGTTGCGGGGCCATATGGATCAGCTTTCAGGTAAATTGCAGAGCGCTTACGGGTATTCGAAAGAAAAAGCCGATACGGAATCAACTAATTTCGCTTCGTCGCTGCAAGCTAAAGTCAGCGAATTGGGGCAAAAGGTCAAAAGCACAATGATGCCGACAGCCAAGGGTTCATCACAGGGGCCGAGCATGGAGAAGAAAGAACGCAAGGAGTGAGATCCGGCGTGGAGAGGACAAAAAAAAAGCGGGCTGAGAAGCCCGCCTTCCATATAGATCTATCAACCCTTAAAACACTTCGTCCTGCAGCATCAAACCCTCTTCGGTTTTCACATAATCGCAGCGCAGTTCCTGGGATTCGAAATAGGTAAAACTGCAGTCAGCAGGGATCTGCGCGGCCATCTTGGATTCTCCGGCGGGACATAACCATGAAGTTCCCCAGATCGATTTGGTTTTGCTGCCTTCCGACTCCCGGTAGGAAATCGAGCCGTAGCTGCCTTTATCGGGGTCTTCCGGAACTTCCAGATCCGACAAAAACGTCACCTCAAGGATGTCTTTGGGGTCAATGCAACCCTTGGCTTTCATGGCGGCAGCGGTTTCTTCAGCTTTGGCATTTTCAGCGGCGGCTTCTGTGACGGCTGCACCCGTTTCATCACCGGAGCGGGTTTTGCAGCTGGGTATCGCGATAATGGACAGGGCGAGAATTAAGCGGACAACTTTCATACGAACAACCCCCATGGTCGAAATATTTTCTCTATATTACCTACTGAACCCAGGGCAGGGCAATGGTTTGTCTGGGGTGGCATGACCGGGGGGTTAAAATCGCCAGCCGATAAAAAACTGTCCATTCACGCGGGTGGTGATGATGCGGACCGTATCCAATAGGTAGGTCGGGCCTTCCGCCTGGATCTC
>JAKQGS010000130.1 GCA_029556045.1 Pseudomonadota bacterium
AGCGACAAGTTGATAAAAATTTCAGAGCCGATGCAGAGCATGCAGAGTTACCCAATGAAGTGGAACGGGATAAAGCCTGAATTGTCATGAAATGGCTGTGCAGCTAGGTGAAAGCGGCGGTTTATTGCCGAACATGCCCTAATCTAGGATCGATACCATGTCGTCCCTCGAAGCGGCCCTCGCTGAAATAAATTCGTTTTCTCTGTTTAATGGTCTGACACGGGAAGAAATCGCCAATCTGTGTGAAGAAGGACGGATTGTGGTAACCGATCACCGGCAATCGCTGTTTGAAGCGGGAGACGAAGCCCACTCCTTCGGGTTGGTGCTGAGCGGCGCCTATAAACTCTGCCGCCCCTCGGCGGATGGCACTCCGGTCATCGTCTACTTTTCAACACCGGGGGACGTGCTGGCAGCCCTGATCATGGGACAACCGGAGCCACGCTACCCGATTTCCGCGATTTCCATGGGGCCGTCACGGTTCCTGCGCATTCCCCGTCGCAATTATAAATTGTCCTGGTTGCAACGCACCGATCTGATCATGCGGATTCAGAACCTGCTGTCCACCCGCATGGTGACCCTTCAGGATCAAAAAACGTTCAACCGCGCTCCCCTCAATGCCAAAATCGCGGCCCTGTTGATCAGCCTGTTGGAAAAAAACAAAGATCAAAGGGAATCGATTCTTCCCATCCCCATCACCCGCAAGGAGATTGCGGAGTCAATGGGGGCTTCCGTGGAATCGGTCGTCCGCATCATGAGCGAGTGGTCCAAAGAAGGCATCATTCAGACCACCGACCATCAGATTGCCATCATCAAAGTCGATCGCCTGATCGGCCTGCTGAAGGTCACTTAGCCGCGGTCTTATTAAATTTAACAACCTGCTCCACCAAGGGCTTTTCATCCGCCCCAAAGCCATTCAGCTGCTGGTTCATCACACCGTCCCGGTCCAGAAGAGTGATGATGTTGGAGTGAGAAAAATCCTTTTCCCCCTCTTTCTTGAAATTCACATTCAGCAAAATCGCCAGCTCCCGCACGTTGGCATCCTGCGTGGTGGAGACCATTAGCCAGTGTTTGGGGTCCAGCTGATGCTTTTTGGAATAGGCCGTTAGATCACCAGGACGATCCCGCACCGTGTCAAACGACGCCAGGACAAAGAGATAATCACCGGCTTTGGCGTCCTGCAGCTGTTTTTCGATCTTTCGCAGTTTGCCGATGGTCATGGGGCAGGCATATTCACATCCAGTGTAGACCATGGCCATAATCACCGGCCTGCCGCGAAAACTGGCCAGGGTTAGGTTTTCGCCCTGAGGATTTTGCCACACGCCCCTGCTTTGGTAGAGGGATTCTTTGGGGAGGGGGGAGGCTTGAATCGTTGATATTCCGAACAGACAGCTGATCATGACGATCGCTTGCATCCATTTTTTCATAAGGACCTCACACATCGAAAACCCAGGTTCCAGATGGAGGACTTTCCCTTCAGGCTGGAACGAAAGGCATACCGCATAAAGGCGGCATAGTTTTCTTTATTGCCACCGGAAAGATTCCCCGCCCCACAAAACAGATCCCGGTTGAATGATGAATCCTCGCGGCTCTCACCCGTCACAAGGTTGGAATTAAAGTCTTCGACCCACTCCCACACCTGACCATGCATATCCCACAGCCCGTAGAGGTTTTTGTAAACGCTCTCCACTTCCCGCAGCTTGCCGTCCTGCGGACGGCCATACCATTCCAGGATGCGGGCCATGAATTCCGGATCGTTGGACGCATCGCGTTTTTTTTCGGAGGCAGCCGCCATATACTCCCATTCATCGGTGGTGGGCAGACGCATATCCCGGCTTTCGCAGTATGCTTTGGCGGCAAACCACGAGACGTAGGTGGCGGGTGAGCGGGGCGGGATGTCTTTCTTCAGCTCCGTACCCGCAGAAAAGTTGCGCAGATAACTCTCATCCACAAACAGCGGCGAAACCTGATCCTTCTGCCATTCTGGATTTTTCTGTAAAAACTCTGCAAATTCCTGGTGGGTGACCGGTCGGGACTGAGCCCAAAGACCGGAAACCGTGATGGCCTTAGGCTGTTGGCTGTTACGTTTATCCTTGCGGGAAAGTGTATCGATCCAAAATGGTTTGATAGAGCCCGCGGGAATTTTGACGAGTACAGCCTCTTCGGCAAATAGACTTCCCGGGATCAGACTCCCGGGAAGCCCTACCAACAGAACCCAGAGGATGAGCCGCACGCACTTCATATCTTCTCCCGATCAATGTTCGGCACCGCTGCTTGCACCCGCCTTAACCGCCTTCACTTCTTCCGTCGTGACCCGTTGCTTTTTATTGGCCCATGAATTGTAAACATAGGTCAGGATATTGGCGATGTCATCATCGCTCAGACCCAGAGCCGGCATCACACTGTTGTATTTTTCTCCGTTAACGGTGATCGGTCCACTGAGCCCGCCTTTCACCGCAGCAATCGCCCGTTTTTTATCCGCATTCAAAAAATCAGATTTGGCCAGGGGTGGGAATGCCGCAGCGATCCCCTTGCCGTCCAGCTGGTGGCAAGCGGCGCAGTTCGCTTTGTATGAGTTTTCCCCCATCTTGATGCTCTCGGCGAGGGACTTGGCTTTGGTAACCTTTTCACCCTCGGCAACCGTTTGAACTGCGCCCCCTTCTGCCAGGTAGACGTTATCAGCGGTTTTGCCGGAGTAGATTTCTTTATTTTCAGATCCTTCGACTTTCATGAGACCCAAAGACCCTTTATTGAAGGTCCGGAAGATGGAGTGATCCACCAGCACAAGGTTGCCGGGAACTTCCACCTTGTACTCAACGATCGACGATCCTCCGGCAGGAACCAGAGTGGTCTGGACGTTGGTATTGAACTTGCCGCCACCCTCGTTATAGACCCTGTCAAAGATCTCCCCGATCACGTGGAAGGAGGAAACGAGGTTCGGCCCACCGTTGCCCACGTAGAGACGGACGGTCTCGCCCACTTTGGCCTGCAGTGCCTTGTCGCCGGTCAGTGCGCCGACCGCACCGTTAAACACCACATAAGTGGGTTTTTCATCGATGGCCTTTTCCATGTCAAAGGGCTGATAACCCTGCTTGCCGTAGGCACCCTTGGTGTAAAAATCACCCTGCATCACATAATATTCCCGATCGACTTTGGGGAGGCCTTCTTTGGGCTCCACCAGGATCAGACCATACATGCCATTGGCGATGTGCATCCCGACAGGGGCCGTAGCGCAGTGATAAACGTAGAGGCCGGGGTTGATGGCCTTGAAGGAAAAGACACTCTCATGCCCAGGGGCTGTGAATGACGATGC
>JAKQGS010000136.1 GCA_029556045.1 Pseudomonadota bacterium
CCTGCGAAAGTCTGGCCACCACTCTATGCCGCACGCTGGATCCGCTATCGGAGGAGCAGTCCCGACTGGTGAAGGATTTTCTGGAAAAAGAAAATGAAAAGACCCAGTGCCTCACGTTCATGAAACCCAATATGCGCAAAATGCTGATCATGTACGGGGTCGGCTACCACCATTCCGGCATTGCTCCGGCGGCGCGCCATGTGATGGAAATCATGGTCAAGGAGGGCCTACTGCGCTTTTGTGTGGCCACCATGGGCCTCAGCATCGGCATCAACTTTTCTGTGCGGGCCACAGTGATCAGCGATTACGACCGCCCCGGTGAACAGGGTTTTACCCAATACTCCAAGTCGGAAGTGCTGCAGATGCTGGGACGAGCGGGTCGTCGCGGCCGCGATGCGGTGGGCTTCAGCATTTGGCCTTCCCTCACCGCCTTTCAAAAGCTGGGAGGAGCCCATCGGGAGAAACTGGAATCCCGCCTCCGCAATGATCCCACCACCTTTCTTGGGTTGGTGGGGCGCGGCTTCAATCTGCGGGACATCGAAAATTTTTATGAAAAGAGTTTCATGCGATTTGGCGACCGCAGCGTTGATCTGCGCCTGATCCGGCCAGACCATATCCAAACCGCTCTCAGCGTCCCTTCGCTCCCCTGCAGTTCTCCCGCATTTGAGTTCTCCGCCTTCCTGCATGAGGAATCGGAATCCATTTGCCACAACTGCCCCATACGTAAAGGCTGCCACCGTCAGATTGAAAACCGCATGAAGGGCACCCTGAGTTACCTTCACATTCACCTGCACATGATCGGCTGCCTCGATCGCGAAGAAAAACTAACCCCCTACGGCGAAGTGGCGAAATACTTCCCGCAGGCCGGGGGACTGGTGCTGGCCAAAATGATCGCCTTCAAGGAAATTACCAGTGAAAACCTGCTGGCTGCGGTGGAATTGATGGCCTCCTTCTGCCTCAGTCGTTTCAAGGAACCACAGGTTCCCCAGCGTTACAAGTTTCCCTTTGATGCCAAAGGCATTGAGTCCGAACTGGAAAACTACTATCCGTTTGAACTGTTTGAAGAGATGTATGACCCTCCTTTTGGTCGTCGCGATTATCCGGTGATTCGGGAATACAATCCCGCTGCCGGTTATATCGTGCGCCAGTGGCTGACAGGCGGTGATTGGAAAGCCCTGAGCCGCGAAATCACCGATGAGCGTTTTGGTGAGGGTGATCTGATGGCCCTTTGTTTCCGCGTCGGCACCTATCTGCAGTCCATGTCCCAGGCAGGCCTGGGAAGCCTCGGCTCTGCGGCTCTGTCCATGCGCCGGGAGCTCCTGCGGGAGCCCTTGATGCCGAAAATCGAGCAGGTCAAAGATATCGATGAAACATTTGATGAGTCGTCCAGCGTTATGCCCGAAAGTTTTTAAAAGTTTTTTTAATATGCCCAAAGACTTGACGTTTTGATAATAATTCATAAAATAATTTGACATGATAATAGCTTTTATTTATAACCCACCCTGCTGACACCACCACAGCTTGGATTAGGTCAAACTAACTCTCTGTTTTGACTTAATTATTTTAAGCACCGATCAATTCACCCCCGGGCGATCCATGGTATGCCAATCTGGCACCATGATTGCATCTGGCGGCAGTGAACATGGTTGGAAACATCGTTACCGGAAAAAGCTCTACCGCTGCAAACTCAAGTCTTTCCTGGTTTTTAGTTTAACTGCATGCACCGTCTTATCCATACTTTCATCACAAAATGTAATCACCTTAGGTGGATAGAGCTTGGGGGCCCGCAAGGGCCCCTACCCCCCTTAACCCCCTGAAATAACTTGACTTCGCCCCATTTTTCTAAGGCTTTTGCCAAATCGCCCGATGATGCTTGGGAAGAGGATGCCACTGAAGGAAACGGTGGTCAGGGAGTCAGCATGAGGGATGAGCGTTCAAACCATTATCCAAAGCCAGGTCGGTCGTGGCTTGCAGCCCTTATGGGTGCCGCTTTCCTGTCCCTGACACAAACGTCCTGGGCCGACGAATCCACCCGCATATACCGCAGCGGCTATTACCTGGGTCGCGGTGACACCGGCATTGCATCCTGCGACAATCACGACGCCATCTTTTACAATCCGGCGGCCATCGCACAGGGCAAGGGAATCTATAAAGAAACCGTGTTGATGTCCCCACTGCTGGAAATGTCGCGGGATACCCGCGATCTGATACGGCAGGTGGCGGTGGAGCAAAAAAACGACGTGGATACGATGCGTAAACATGTGGGCAAGAACCAGCATCTGGGTATCTACAATTTCACCGGGGTGGTCTTCCGGCGTATGGCCCTCGGAGCGGTTGCCTCCAATCAAACCAATATTCTGGTCAAACAATCCCCGGAGCACGGAGGACTGGAGACCGTGTCCGCCAACACCACCGCCAATACAGTCGCCACCCTGTCGCTGGCAGAATCCTTTTTTGGTGAGCAGTTTCTCATGGGCATGACGGGTAAGTATTTTGCCAATCGCGCCCAGGCTGGCATCGATGTCAGCATCGTGGACGCCCAGGACATTGCCGGAGAATTGGATCAGGACGATGTGATGTCCTTGGGGAGCGGCACTGGCGTCGACCTTGGCTTTCTCTATAAACCCAAGAGTCCCGTGCCGTGGAGCTTGGGGTTGACCCTGGAGAACGTCGGGAAGACAAAGTTCGCGGGAACTGCCGGGGTCGGTGCTCCCGATGATCTCGAGCAGATCGTGAACATCGGTCTGGCGGTGGAACCAGGTCGTAGCTCCGCCCGCTTTAAACTGCTTTTTGACTATCGGGATGTCACAGGAGCCTATGAAAAAAATACCTTCAAAAAGACCCACATCGGCACCGAAATCGCGCTGGGCAAAGTGATGGGATTTACCGCTGGATTGAATCAGGGTTATCCCACCATCGGTACTTATTTAAACCTCTATATCCTGCGCTTTGATCTGGGAGCGTATACCGAAGAGATAGGGGATCGTGTGGGCGTTCGTCCGGACCCGCGTTTTTATTTCCGTATGATGGGAGGTTTTTAACGCCATGCGTTGGTATGCATTGATCATGGCTCATTTGGTTTTTGCCACCGCCTGTGGCTCCAATGTCTTTAAGCCCATCGAAAAAAAGGATGCGGCGGAAGATGCCACCATTTTACTGGAAAAAGGCAAAGCGGACGACGCCATCAGTATCCTGACCAGCGCCCTAGAAGATGATCCTTCCAATTACCAATTAACCTCCCTGCTGTCCGCTGCCTACGCCCAAAAGCACGGTATCGACACCATCTCTTTGGCCCTCAAAATGGGCACGTCCTCCAGTGAATCCTCCGGCTCACAGACCAATGAGCTGACCGCATTGTTCTCGGTTCTCCCGGATGCCAATGACGAGAACTTCACCGGGCTCCAGACCGCCATCGATCTGTTGTTATCCATCCCCGAAGATTCCCGCACCAAGGCAGACAACTTCAAACTGACCATGCTGCTGACATCGATTACCGCCCTACGCACCAAAGCCTTTGATAAAGATGGCGACGGGCAGGTTTCCCCAGTGGAAATGCTCACCCTCTCCGAAGAGGACGCACTGGCTATCCTCTCCAATCTCGATACAGCGGCCGCTGTTTTGGCCGGCGTCGACACCAGCAGCGCGGGGACGGCGGCTGCGGCCACCAGCATCACAGCGCTGCAGGAAAAAATCGCCACCCAGCCCGGCGAATCCAATGCCGAGAGGCTTCAGGCTTACCTGGGAGGTGGTTCCACTACGGGAGGCTGAAAAAAAAGACGTGTCCTGCGACACGTCTGGGTGATCCAAATCATTGGGTTCATCACGACATCCGCTTAACACCAATCTTCGTGCCATTTTCCACCGAACCCATGATGTCCTCGCGGGAGATCAGTTCCGTTGGCAGAGCGGCCCGCCGGATATTCGCGCGGAAAAGGCAGGCTCCCCGCAGTTTGGCATAATCGAGATCAGCGTCCTCAAGATTGGCTCCTGTAAAGTCTGCTCCTTCCAGATTGGCATTCCACAGGGAGGCTCCCCGCAGATCCGCATCCCGGAATATCGCATCCTTGAGGTTGGAATAAGACATATTCACCTCCCGCAGATCCGCGCCGCTGAAATCTATTTTGACGAGGTTGGCCTTGCGGCAATCCCGTTTCGCCAGGCTTCGTCCGTCTGCCAGCAAGTCCAGGACTTCCTTGCGAGTCAGGGTAACGGTACTATCTGAATTCTTGCTCATGCAACCTCCCGCTCATGCGGTCTTTCTGATTCTCTCACTGAACACTGGACTGGATTTGATATCAAATCATAGGGCCGCCCTGGGGATTGGTCAAGCGCTACGGCAATGTCACTCCGGGCGCAATCGACCCTGACCCCCGGAGGCCAGTGCCCCCGCGATATCACTTGGCAGCCATCAGGCGAGCCACATCCAGCATCCGATTGCTGAAGCCGGTCTCGTTGTCATACCAGGACAAAACCTTGATCAATTGACCGGATGCCATGGTGCTCAACGCATCAACCGTGCTGGATGCCGGGCAGCCGTTATAGTCGATGGACACCAGGGGCTCTTCGCTGTAGGCCATAATGCCCTTCAGGGCCCCTTGGGATGCAGCTTTGAGTGCAGCATTGACGGATTCAACGGTCGCATCTTTGGCGGTCTGAACCGTCAGATCCACCAGCGAAACGTTGGCGGTGGGAACCCGCACGGAGAGACCATTCAGCAGCCCCTTCAATTCCGGCAGCACCAACCCGATGGCTTTGGCAGCGCCGGTGGAGGTGGGGATCATGCTCATGGCGGCCGCACGGGCACGGCGCAGGTCCTTGTGCGGAAGATCGAGGATATTTTGATCATTGGTGTAGGCGTGCACCGTGGTCATCAGACCGGATTTAATGCCCCAGTTGTCGTGCAGGGTCTTAGCCACCGGCGCCAGACAGTTGGTGGTGCAACTGCCGTTGGATACGATGCGGTGATCGGATGTCAGACGATCATGGTTAACGCCCATGACCACCGTGATGTCCTCACCGGTGGCGGGAGCGGAGATCAAAACTTTGGGGGCGCCGGCTTTAATGTGCAGCTCCGCCGCTTCCCGTTTGGTGAAAATGCCGGTGCATTCCATGACGAGATCGACGTTTTTGCTCTTCCATGGCAGCTCTGCGGGATCTTTGCAGGCGGATACCGTGATGGCGCGGCCATTCACAATCAGCTTGTCGCCGTCGGCATGAATATCGCCGTTGGCCACCCCATGCACGGAATCATACTTCAACAGATGAGCCAGGGTTTTCGTATCAGTCAAATCATTGATGTGGACGATTTCAAAGTCCTTGTTTTGCATGGCTGCCCGAAAAACAACGCGTCCAATGCGGCCGAAGCCGTTAATCCCGATACGAATGGTCATGAAATAATCTCCCCTATGTATGAAAATAAAATTTCATTAAAATTATTTACAAATTCATATACAACTTTAAACATCCCCGTATTTCTCAAGGGTTATACTGCAACCCCCTTGAAAAAGCTAGGGCTGGCACCGGGAATTTTCATTCCCGACCCTGCTGGAAATAATGGTAAGATCTCTAGCAAATCACAGTCATTGAGACCACTTTGGGCGAGGAGCAGGCCGTGAAAAAAGCCATATTAATCGCTGTTTCTATAATTTCCACCCCCCTGGCGGCCTACGAGGAGGAGGGCATCATCTCCGGCAAACCGGTCCAGGCCCCTGGGGAAGCTCCGGCCGTGTACAAACCGGATTTTCCAGAACATGAAACGCCGGTCGCTGGGAGCACTCCGGTGGAATCGCCGGCAGCCCGCACACCCTATGGACGACCGGGGCGCACCGGGCTGACTTCGACCTCCTATCGCACCATCGGCTACCGCAGCATGCCCGCGGATATCCTGCCCGTCAAAGCCAACGCTGGCGTGGTGATGGATGGTCAGTCCTTTGGTGCAGACCTCACCGTTTGGTATCCGTGGGACCCCTATTTTCCGGTACAAGGGGGCGGGCAGTATCAAAACCGGGGATGGGACGATGATGTGATGATCCGCAAAACCTACCATCTGGCGGCCCGGGTTCAATTTCCCAATCCCACCCTTTTCCTACCATTTGCGTCCATCGGTCCCGGTTATCAGGTGTGGGAACGTAAAAACAGCAATGAGGTGCTGGAAAATGGCGCCACCGCTCTTTTAAACCAGAAGGCTGGTGTGCAGATCAACCTGGCCCCCTATTTTGCCCTGACATTGCAGAATACCACATGGTATATGCGCTCCCAGACGCCGGACATGCTGACCGGTGATCATGAAACCAAACACATCCAGGCTTGGGAGGCGATGTTTTCGCTGGTGATATGACAACTTCGGGTGCAGCCATTCAATACAACGGACCGTGGTTTCCCTCCCAGGTGCTCAAGCGCGTGGACGTCGGTCATCATTATTTGCTCCTGACCCTCAGCAAGCCGGACGGTTATCAAAACTCCGCCGGTCAATACACCCTCATTGAATGGTCGCACGCTCCCGGGTTGCCGATTCGCCCCTACTCCATCGCATCCCGTCCCGAGTTTCCTCATCTGGAGTTCTGCCTTGTGCGGGGCGCTCACGACTCAGGGATGGGGCCCGTGCTGGATGCGTTGCAAATCGGAACAACCCTGCAGATTGGCAAACCAACGGGAAACCTCAGTTGGCCCGATCCCTATGGTCCTGTGATATTTGTGGCAGGCGGCTCGGGCATTGCACCCATTCACTCTCTATTGCAGCATCATCTGGCCACTCACGGTCGCTGTCCCGTACCGTCGATCCTGGTGTTTGGCCTGAGGGATGGCTCCGCCATACCCTATGGCAGCGAGTGGCACAACTGGGCGGCAGACCCGACCACGCGCTTTCGTTATACCATTGCGGCAGAGCAGCCCGTGGGACAAAATCAAATCAAGGGTCGCGTCACCGATGCTCTGGTCCAGGAAATTTCCCGTGGTGCCCATTACCTTCTGTGCGGGCCACCCCCCATGGTGGATGCCTGCGTGCAGCTGCTGCAAAATCACAATGTCCCACCAAGTCATATCCACATCGAATCATACTAGAAGCCGAATCAATACGGACACAGTCTCACCACCCCACATTCCGAGTTAACGCCTGCCTGAGATAAATAATCTATTTATATCATCTGGTTATATTGACAGGCAAAACAATAAAGTGCTACTTTATATTTAGGGCAAAAATCGAAAGTAGGACTTTATGGCTTTTATTGATCGCCTCCTCAATCTACCGCAACTCCTTAAAAAAAAATCATTTTTCCTGTTTGGCCCCCGGGGGGTTGGCAAAAGTCTTCTCATAGCTAGAACTCTTAAAGACCAAGCTGTCATGATAAACCTGCTTCGGCCTGAAACTTATCTCCGACTCTCCACACATCCCGATCAACTGCGAGAGATGATCTACGCCTCACCGCAGGCCCAGACGAAACTCGTGGTTATTGATGAAATCCAAAAAATTCCTCTTCTATTGGATGAAGTGCATCGTTTGATTGAAGAGGAGCAATATACAGTCCTGATGACTGGATCGAGTGCCCGTAAATTGCGGCAAGGAGGAGTAAACCTCCTGGCAGGTCGTGCGAGAATCGCCTCCCTTTTTCCATTATCTATGCAGGAGTTGAAGCATGAATTTAAACTTGAGCGTTATCTCCGCTTTGGTGGCTTGCCAATGGTCTATTTTTCCGATGACCCACAGGAAGACTTGCAAGCCTATGTTGCCACCTACCTCCAAGAGGAAATCAAAGCAGAAGGTTTAATCCGAAAGTTACCCGCATTTGCTGCCTTTTTAAAGATTGCCGCCTTATCTTCCGGCCAGGTTATCAACTTCGCTAAATTGGCTTCCGATGTGGAAGTCTCCGCGCCGACCATTCGTGAATATTTTTCCATTTTGGAAGATACCCTGGTGGGACAAATCGTCCATCCTTGGCGGCAGTCAAAAAAGCGGCGTGCAACAGCAGCCGGCAAATTCTATTTTTTTGATCCTGGTGTTACCCACACTCTCGCCCAAACCAAACACCTGGACCCCAATAGCAACCTCTATGGTCAGGCATTTGAACAGTGGGTCTTTATGGAATTACGAGCGTGGCTTTCCTATACCCGCGTTACCGATGAGTTACAATTTTGGCGGGTGGATCAACAATGTGAAGTGGATTTTCTTATTGGCGAACGATTGGCCATCGAAGTGAAAACCACATCCCAGTTACGTTCCGAAGATTTTTCAGGGTTGAAAGCCCTTAAAGAGGAAGGCGTATTCCAACAACTGGTGATTGTCAGCCAGGATCCAATTCGCCGCCTGCACTGCGATATCCTCTGTCTACCTTGGAAGGAGTTTGTGCCCTGGCTATGGGAGGAACAAGTTCGGTGATACAAAAGCCAGTCCCCACCGGATTCCCGGAACATAGATTCAAAGTCTATTGAACCAAAAAAATACCGGTTTTCACGGTGTTATTTAAGTGATAGGCGAACGCACCCTATTTAACAATATGATTTTACAAGAAAAGTACCTTCTGCTAACCTCCGGGTAGGGTCCGTGTTTTTAGGAGGGATCGGTTGGACTGTTCGTCTATTACATTCAGTAGGCACGCATTCACCCAGATGTTCACCCGCAGCATTAGCGTTGAGGAAGTGACGGTCGGTCTGCGCCAAGGTGAAGCTATCGAGACTTATCCCGATGACAGACCGTATCCGAGTTGCTTGCTCTTAGTTTTAATCAAAGGCAGAGCCCTTCATGTTGTAGTAGCTCAAGATAAAGACTCGAATGGATGCATTGTCGTTACGGCATACGAGCCAAATCCAAACGTTTGGGAGCCCGATGCCCGGACCAGGAGAAAGAAAATGAACTGTGTCATTTGCAGACATGGCAGTACTGAGCCAGGCCTTGTCACCGTCACTTTGAACAAAGAGAACACCGTAGTAGTCTTTAAAGGGGTCCCAGCAGAGGTCTGTTCAAACTGCGGGGAATACTACCTATCTGCGGAAGTCTCGAAGAAATTGATGACTAGGGCCAACGCTGCGGTGGCAGCTGGTGCCGAAGTCGAGATCGTCCGGTACGCAGCGTAGGACATTTTCTGGTCCAAAGCCCTAGTTGGATTTCATAAGCTGAATCAAAGCCGACCGCACATCCTTGGCGATGCGCCGCGTCGCTTTTTGCACAATATCGTGCTCCTTGCGCAGGGCGGCCATTTTAATACGCCCCTTCTTACTCTCGAGGTACTCCTTCACCAGCCCTTTGACAAAGTCCCAGCTTTCACGTCGGGCGGGAGTATCCGCCGCACCCAGCTCATCGAGGTTCACCAAACGGGACTGGTGAAAGGCCTGTAACAGCAGCGGGCGAATGCCTGCCAGCCAACCCACAAAGACCAGAATGGACACAGCACCGCCTAAAAACGGCAAAAACTCCGGACTCAGTTGCGCCGCGGCCCCAAGGCGCAGCAATAAAGCAAAACTCAACACCCCCGTCAAAAGGGATATTACAGATCCAATCAGGGTGGTCTTAACGCTGAAGTCCCGGCGTTTGCGTCCATAACGGATCACCGCCTCCAAAAAGTGTCCCAGACGGTCCCCATGTTCTTCGCAGGTGACCGCCATGTGATCAAGACGAAAGACCGGTGCCCGCAGGATGCTTTCCCGCAGGCCTTCGCGGATCGGGGTCAGACTCTGTAAGAAAGCCTGTCCCGGACGCCGCGCCGCGGTTTCCATGTACATCAGATGGATCGGTGGCAAATCCTGCCGCTGGGACACCTGCCCCACGCTCCAGCACAGACTGCCGTAGACCCGCATCAGATCTCCCATCGACTGACATTGATCCACCCGATTCAAGACCAGCACGATCTTATCTTCGAGGGAGGTGCGGGGGAGAATCTTCAGCATTTCCTCATAGCGGCTGCGTATGCGATCCACGTTTCCCGGAGTCAAAAGGATAACAATCACATCCGCAATCCGCAGGAAATCCCGAATCACAGCTTCATGCTGAAATTCCTGGGGTGTCTCCCCTCCTTCCCAGGCGGGGGTGTCCACCAGAATGAGGTCCTGCAGTAGGGGGGCGGTGATACGTTTAACCCGCAACTTTTGCAAAAATGCGGGGCCATGATGTTTGAGGGAGCGAAATGGCAGTTCCGGGTGATTCAATAACTCGTCGGGGTTGACGATAGTCACCCCCAGGGATGCGTCGTCCGCATGCCCCATCAAAACCGTAAAGACATCCTGATCACGTTCCGGACTGATCAATTGAATATTGGATCCCATCAGCTCATTGATCAATGTGGATTTACCGGCGGCAAAATCCCCCAGAAACAGCACCACCGACTGAGGGCTTTGATCGAGTTCGATAGGCGCACCTGTGTAACCGTATTTGAGGGCAATCGGTGTCAGGTCCTGCTCCGCGATAGTCCGAAGCTCCCGCTTCAGGATATCCAGGGCTTTTTTCAGTTTTGCTTCCGCTTGCTCATTCATGTCAGTATTCATTCAATCCGAGGCGGCGTTTTGCTTCCGCATAGGTCATTTCGTCCTTGTCATCTCCGTCCTTGCCACCGCCACCGGCTCCCACAAAACGGTCTTTGCCGTCTTTAAACAATATATTGAATGTGGTGAGGGTGCCGTATGCTTTGGTGATATATCCATGAAAGGTGATCTTGTCGGCTTCGGACAGACCGTCGTGTGAATTGATTTTCTGCTCCAGAACCCGCAGGGCGTCCCGCACCGTCAAAATCTTTTTGAAAAACACGTCAAACGGGATCTCCTTAGGCTGGGCATCGTTGCCGGCATGCAGCATGATCTTGCCCCCCTCCCATTTTTTAGCCATTGGCACCGGCGATGGTCCGAACTCTTCTTCGATGAGATCACGCATCCATTTCTTGAGTTCGTCGTCATTCATGAACCACCTCCAAATCGCCGATTTTGCTGGAATTTCAAGTTTCAAGTTTAACCTGCCCGTGCGGCACTGCCAAACAAATTCGACATGCCTGCCCCGGACATGCATGCGTGTGTTGACAGGCCGGATTGGTCTGGTTAGCCTGAGACCTTTGCACACGGCCGCTGCGAGGATTATTTTGGCTTTATTTTATCGCCAGCTCGAACATCACATTATGGTGACAGGCAAGACCTTTCCCTACAAGGATGCCCTCAAAGCCTTGGGGGGAGTTTTTCAGGCTGGTGAAAAGGTCTGGATGATCCCCTATTCCACCACCAGCCTGGGGGAAGTGCAGACCCTCTGCCGCCGTGTGGGAGGCGGTCCCCTCAAAGCGGAGCCAATATCCCCCCCAGCACCGATAACACCAGCTGTGAAAACCGACAAATCATCCGCTGCGGACGATGGCAATGCGCGTCTTCCGACCTGGGATCAGGATGGATCACGGGATCGCGAAATCCTGATGACGGAAACGTCCCCGGCCCCCGCCGCTGCCGCTGCCGTCAGTGACTCCATGACCCTTGGTGAACTGATGGCCAAGGTGCAATTGGCGTTGACGCACCAGTTTCCCCGCGCTGTGTGGGTCGTGGGTGAAATTCAAAACCTCAATCAACGACGCAACGGGGTTTACCTGCAGCTGGCGGAGGGAAAAAAGGACGGCTCGCAGACGGCAACCATCACCGTCAATGCCACCCTGTGGTCCAATGCCATGACGGAACTGCAGCGCCGGATGGGGGCCGACACCTGGGCCCAGGTGATGCAGGAGGGACTGCAGATCCGGGCTCTTTGCCAGGTCTCCCTCTACAAAGATCGCGGCTCCATCAGTCTGAACATTATGGACATCGATCCCGCCTATACCAAAGGGGCGCTGGCATTGGCGCGGGAAAAACTACTGAAAGAACTGCGGCAAAAAGGACTGGCGGAAGCCAACCGCAAGCTGTCCCTGACACCGTTTCCACTGGTGATTGGCCTCATAACCGCGGATCAATCCCGTGCCATGAGTGACTTTTTACATCAGCTGCATAGCCTACAATATCCGGGATCAGTGATTTTTTACCCGGCCCAGATGCAGGGGGAGGCGGTACTGACGGAAGTGGTGTCCGGCATCCGTGCCTTGGCCCGGAAAGGCGTCGACGCCATTGTCATCACCCGTGGTGGAGGCAGTGCCGCCGACCTCCGCTGGTTTGACAGTCCCGAGGTGGCCTATGCCATTGCGGAAATTCCGATTCCCATTATCGCCGCCATTGGACACCACGATGATGTGTGCATCGCGGAGGAAATAGCCTGGCGACGGGAAAAGACCCCAACTGCTGCCGCGGACTTTATCGCCCACGTCATTCATATGACGCGGGAACGTCTGGATCAGGGGCAATTGACCTTAGCCAGGGTCCTGCAGGGACACTGGGATCTGGCGATGCGGGCCTGGACCCGCCTGGAAGAACGCCTGCAGCAGGGGGTAAATACCGGTCTGAACCAGAGGTCCGAGCAGCTTTATCGCATTCTGGTGCTGCTGCAGCAAAACTTCAGTCAGCGTCTGCAGTCCATTCAACGATCTCTGGATCAGCTGACACAGACCATCCGCGAGGGCGCCACCCGACGCCTGGTGCAGGGAGCCGACCAGCTGAATCAACGGGCCTTTACACTGGTGGGCCAGATGCGGGAAACCCTGCATGTCCGTCAACGACAATTGTCGGAGCTAGTCCAGGGCATCATCTGGCGCAGCCGGGAATCCCTGGCGGCCCGCAGCGAACGACTTTTGGTTTTTGAACGGCAGATGGCCGCCGCTGATCCATCCCCATGGCTCGACAAAGGCTGGACTCGATTGTCCAAAGACGGGGTACCGGTGACCTCCGGACATCAACTGCAACCGCATGACAAATTGGAAGCTCGGTTGAAGGATGCGCAAATTCAACTGACGGTGGAGCATATCGAAGACCGCACGCAACATAGGAGCAAGTCGTGAAAGAATCCCTCACCTACCAAAAGATGCTGGAAGAAGTGGAAACCATCGTGCGTGATGTGGCGTCCCCGCAATTGGATCTGGACGACATGGTGCAGAAAGTGGAACGGGGTTATGCCCTGATTCAGACCATGCGCCAGCGGTTGGACCAGACCAAAGAGCGTATTGACGAACTGCATCAAAAATATTCGGAGACAAAATCCTGAGGTCGGTGTCCCCGTTTATTCGATGATAGCGGATTCGCCGATCCTCAGCTCATCGGCCTGCATCAGCCGTGGCTCCATATCGATGGCCTCGATATCGCGGACCTCTTTTTTAGGATCATCCACCTTCAGATCCCGAAACCGCCGGGCGGTCACGAGAACGCGGGATTCAATGGTCCCCACCGTTTTGTTATAACTGCTGACGGCCCCCTTCAGACTCTTGCCAAGATCCGCCATATGCTGACTGAGATCCGCAATTCTCTGATAGAGGTCTTTGCCCAATCGACTGACCTCCAAGGCGTTCTGGGCCACACTTTCCTGACGCCAGCCATAAGCGACCGCACGCAGCAGGGCTATCAAGGTTGTGGGAGTGGCCAGAATCACCCGTTGATCAACCCCCAATTCGATGAGACTTGGATCCTGTTCCAAAGCGGCGCTGAAATAAGGCTCACCGGGCAGAAACAGCACCACAAATTCCGGTGCCGGTTGAAATTGATCCCAGTAGGATTTCTGACTCAGTGACATGATCTGCTTGCGCACGAGGGTTGCATGCTCTCGCATCAAACCCCGCCGTTTGTCTTCGTCGCTGGTTTCCACCGCTTCCAGGTAGGCTTTCAGGGGAGCCTTGGCATCCACCACAATATTTTTGCCCCCAGGCAGCTGGATGATCATGTCCGGCCGTACCCGCACCTCATCCTGCGAGCTGCCGGACTGTTCGACGAAGTCGCAGTGGGACAACATGCCGGCCAGCTCCACCACCCGCCGCAGCTGGATTTCACCCCAACGCCCCCGCGTCACCGGCGACTTCAAGGCCATGGCGAGATTGGAGGTTTCCGCCTGTAGTGATCGTTGGGATTCCATCAATGACTGCACCTGTTGAAACAATCCTTCATAGGCTCCGGCACGGACCTTTTCCAGATCTGCGATCTTACGATCCACCTTGTCCAGAGACTCCCGCAGAGGACTCACCAGATGCTGGATGGCGGAGTGCCGATGCTCGAGATCGTGCCGTGCCCCTTCCTGGTATTTTTCCAGAAGGGATTTTGCCAGAGCCATAAAGGACTGATTATTGTCCTCGAGGGCCCGTGTTGACAACGCTTTAAAGCTGTCGGTCAAGCGCTCCTTGCTGTCCTCCAGCAGAGCGATCTTTTCCCGGTGGGCCT
>JAKQGS010000171.1 GCA_029556045.1 Pseudomonadota bacterium
AGGCCATCGATGCCGCCGAGGTCGATAAACGCACCGTAGTCAGTGATATTCTTGACGATACCTTTAAGCACCGCATTTTCGCGCAGGTTCTCAAGGGTTTCCGTACGTAGTTTTTCACGATCCTGCTCAAGCAGGACGCGGCGGCTAAGGACGATATTGCCACGCTTTTTGTTAAATTTGATGATCTTGAAGCTCAACTTGGTGTTGATCAGTTTGTCCAGGTTGCGCACCGGACGGAGATCAACCTGCGAGCCTGGCAAGAAGGCCTTGACGCCGATGTCGACGGACAGACCGCCCTTCACACGGGCCACAACCGTGCCTTCAACAATCTCATTGTTCTCATAGGCGTCGGAGATGCGATCCCAGGCCCGCAGCATTTCAGCTCGTTCACGGCTCAGCACCATTTCACCGTCGTTGTCTTCGAACGAATCGAGGTAAACTTCAACCTCATCGCCTTCCTTAACGGTGAACTCACCGGCAGGATTCATGAATTCGCTTTTGGGAACTTCCCCTTCAGACTTGTGACCGATGTCGACGATGACACTGTCGTTGGTAAAACGAACGACGCGTCCTTTTACGATCGACCCTTCCTTGACTTCTCCAGTGGTGGAGGTCTCAGATTTTTCGAGAAGGGCGGCAAATTCCTGGCTGGCATTATCATCGCCAAAACCTGTGTCTTCGTCTTCCCATTTGATTTTACCGATACCGGCCAACTTTTCTGATTGTAATTCCATAAACTTAGATAACTCCTTGAGGGTTCGCCAACCGAACCAGCACTATGCCTGTCAATCAGGCAAAATACCTTTTCAGAGGCAAAATCGTTACCATGAGGGTCTATAAATGTCAATGAATCCCATGGTAGAATAAACCGGTGGCCTCGTGGTCCAGACTGGTTGAATAGCAGAGGAAAAAGGTCATGGAATCAGGAATAGTGCACCGTATGCGACCCCGTCCGCATTTCATGGGACCGATGGTCTTTGGGGGCGTCGTTGCCGGGATGCTGGCTGGGGCGAGTCCCCTCAGGGCCGAAGAGGGATTCAAGTGTCCTCCAGCACCGGCGACAGGCGTCACCCTGTCGCGGTCTTCCGTTTATGCGGATGTTCCTTTTAAGCCCGGTGAGAACGCCAAATACGAGCTTAAATATGGGCTCCTCAAGGTCCTGGTGGGCTATGGCTCTCTGATCGTCAAGCCCCCCGTTATGAACGAGGTGGCGACTCATACCAAAAATGGCAAACCCGTGCGGGAAAAAGTCTGGCACCGTGTCTTTCATGCGGATGCCTATACCGGCGACTGGTACAAGATGATCTTTATGGGGCACGACAAAATAGAAGCTTTATCAAGACCTTGGGACTTTGGGGTCAGCAACTTTTACATGAGCCAGGACGAGGAAAAACCCTTTGTCCGTCGGTATCGCACGGAAAAGTGGCTGGATTTTGACCATGTGGGCTGCAAGGTGAATACGCGCGAGAAAGATCACTTGAAGCCACATAAGAGCAAAGATGGCGCTTTCGATCTGCATCCGGCGTCCCTGGACGTGCTGGGTGCTCTGTACAAGCTACGGACCTACGACTATCGGATCGGACGCTCCGTCAGTTTTCCGGTTTATAGCTCGGAAAAAAACTGGATTTTGGAGGCCTCTGCTGTGCGGGAGGAAAGTGTGGAGGTCAGTGCCGGTAAGTTTGACGCTATCGTCCTCAAGTTAAAAACTTTTATTGGCAAGGAGTTGCAGCAAAAGGGGGACCTGTATGTGTGGCTGGCCCACAAGCACCCCAATCGTCCGGTGGTGAAGATTGAAGGCAAAGTGACGTTTGGCAACGTCTATTTACTGCTACATGAATTCAAACCCGGAACTTAGAACTCATTTTTAAACCCCATCTGCGTTGTTGTCTTCGTCGTGACGGTGCTCATTGACCAAGGCGTCAACTCCGCGCCGTCACTCATCGACGCCTAGCATCTGAGGTTTACAAATGAGTTCTAAAATGGCGGGCTGGTGGTGCTATCAAACTTTTAAAGTCCCGCTTCCTGCAGGGTCTCGATGGCATGTTTCTGCTGGGATGACAGTTTGTCCGGCACAATGAGGTCCACCACCACAAAAAAGTCTCCACGTTGGCCGGACCGGCCCTGAACGGGGAATCCCAAACCCTTGAGGCGGATTTTGGTGCCGGCGCGGACACCGGCGGGGATTTTAATTTTTTTCGAGCCTTCCGGGGTGGTGATCTCACGGCTGGCTCCCAGGATCGCTTCCGAAATTTTCAGCTCCAATTTGGCTTCAATGTCATCCTCCACCCGTTTGTACTCCGGATGATCCGCTACTTGAATCAAAACGTAAAGGTCACCTGCTTCTCCCCCCATACGGGAGGGGGCACCGCGGCCTGGTACCCGAAGCTTGGCACCACTGCGAATGCCGGCGGGTATTTTGACGCTGAGGCTTCGCTGAGTGCCGTCGTTGAGGGAAAAATTGATGGTGCGCTCGCCCCCGGTATAAGCTTCCATGAATCCCACAGGGAGCGGGTACTCCACGTCGGATCCGCGGGGTGGGGCTTGTCGAAATCCCCCACCGTGCCCGCCAAAACCGCGACCCCCACCCCCAAAGATGTTGGAAAAAATGTCGTGGCCCCCCAGACCAAACTCCTCAAATATGGAGGAAAAGTCGGTGCCACGGAAAATGTCCTCGCTGCTGTACTGCTGGTGAAACTTCTGGTCCCCAAACATATCGTATTGCTTGCGTTTCTGGGGGTCGGATAAAACCGCGTAGGCCTCATTGAGTTGCTTAAACTTTTCTTCTGCTTCTTTGTTATTGGGGTTGCGGTCGGGGTGGTACTGCATGGCCATTTTGCGAAAGGCTTTTTTGATCTCAGCCTCCGTGGCTGTTTTGCTCACACCTAACATATCGTAATAATTGGCCACGGTGATCCCCTCTGCCGATCGGTTTTCAGTCACTAAAATAGGTCTCCCAACGGTTCTGTCAAGGGCCGTGATCAGGGTGAAAATATGATAGTATTTTTATACGGTTATATTTCGCGGGAGCGGGAGTCCATGGAGCGATGGAAAAAACTGGTGGTGGTGGGTGTCTTGCTGGCGTTGGCGGGACTTTTTTATCCCCTCTATCGGTACTTTTATATCAACGGGTTGCGGGCGGAGGCCCGGGTGATGCTGACCTATCTGTTCACCCTGGAACAGGTCTATCGAACCGATGCCGGGCATTATGCCTATTTTGCGGAACCCTATGGTGCCAATCGCCAGGGACAATCGTCCTGTCAACAGCCGGAGGGAGCCAAAACCCTGGGATTTTATCTGCGGTGGTGCCATGAAAAAGAAGCGGGGCGGGAGCCGGTGCTTTATGCCTACCGGGTTGATCCAAAGCCGGATCAACCGGACGGGTATACGGCCCAGGCGGAGTCCGGTACCGATGAGACCGGGGCAAGCTTTATCTGCTTTGGAGAAGGGGAGCGTGACGTCTGGCGCATCGACGAAAAGAAAAATCTAGTCCACACACAGGCTTGCACCAATTCTGGTCCCTAAGAATCCCGTTTTCACGATAGACATAGCCGGATCTTAAGGTTAGTAGAAGCCATCGTGCAATCGATGGAGACAGAGATCCATGCATCAAGCTTTTCCCCTCGTCATTCGTCCTGTGAAAATTTGGTTATACGGAGTGGTGGCCATGATCCTGCTGATGGTGGCGGTCGGGGGGCTGACCCGCCTCACGGAGTCCGGACTTTCCATCGTGGAGTGGCGCCCCATCACCGGCACCCTGCCACCCCTGTCGCAGGAGGCCTGGCTGCAGGAGTTTGCCAAATACCAGGGGTCGCCTCAGTTTCAAAAGATCAATCACCAGATGTCCCTCGATGAATTCAAAACGATTTTCTGGTGGGAGTACTTTCATCGCCTCCTGGGTCGGATGATCGGATTGGTTTATGCGATACCATTTTTGATTTTTTTTCTGTCCCGTCGACTCACCCCCCATCTCACCCGCCATCTCTTCATGGCTCTGGTTCTGGGAGGGCTGCAGGGGGCCCTGGGCTGGTATATGGTCAAAAGTGGATTGGTGGATATGCCGCGTGTCAGTCACTACCGCCTGGCGGCACATCTGGGATTGGCCCTGTTTTTGATGTGTTACCTCTACTGGGTGGCGGTGGATATCGGTCGTCATGTGCGGACTGGATTTACCCAGCCGTCTCTGCGTACCCTGAGTCAATGGACATTGGTCCTGGTATCCGTGCAGATCGGATTCGGGGCCCTGACCGCAGGACTCAGGGCCGGATTGTTATACAACACCTTTCCTCTGATGCATGGTTACCTGCTGCCACCGGGATGGAATCAGATCAATCCCACGTGGTTGAATTTTTTTGAAAACCCCGTCACCGTGCAGCTGATTCATCGCACCCTGGGGTGGGGTGTTTTGTTGCTGACCACCCTCTTGTGGGTGCAAGCCTGGCGCTGGAATACCGTCGGACGGTTTCGGCGTGGCACTCATATCCTGTGGGGGGCGGTGCTGGCGCAATTCGCGCTGGGTGTGGCCACCCTCGTGTTGCAGGTTCCCATTGCTCTGGCCTCCCTCCACCAAATCGGCGCGTGTGTGGTACTATTGGCAGCGGTTTATACGGTGCATGCAGCCAAAAGAGGGACGATTTAATGGATTCATTCAACGCTTATCGTGTTTTTGAAGAGGGTGGCCGGGTTTCAGGCCGATTGGTTTCCCTTCGTCTTGATGAGCTGGATGCGGGTGAGGTGGTGATCCAAAGCGCCTATTCCAGTGTGAACTTTAAAGACGCCCTGGGGGCAACCGGTCGCGGTAAAATTCTGAAACGTTTTCCCATGAACGGCGGTATCGATGTTTCCGGCCGGGTGTTGGCCAGCGCATCCCCCCGCTTCAAACCGGGCGATGAGGTGATAGTGACCGGCTGTGGGCTCGGCGAAAATCACGATGGGGGTTACTCCGAAGTGGTGCGGGTACCTGCTGATTGGGTGGTACCCCTCCCCTCTGGTTTGACGCTGGAGGAGGCGATGATTTTTGGTACCGCCGGGTTTACCGCCGCCCTGTGCGTGCATCGCCTGCAGGTGAACGATCAAACCCCCGGCAAAGGACCGATTGTTGTCACCGGCGCCAGCGGTGGCGTGGGTTCCATGGCAGTCAGTATGTTGGCGTCGCAGGGATTTGAAGTGATTGCTGTCACAGGCAAAGCGGAACAGCATGGTTTTTTGCGAGAGCTGGGAGCCGCGCAGGTTTGTGGTGTGGAGGATTTGAAGCTTGGGCACAGACCCTTGGAATCCGCCCGTTTTGGTGGGGCCATCGATAATGTCGGTGGAGAAGTCCTCGCCGGTTTGATTCCCGCCATCAACCTCTGGGGCAACGTGGCTTCAGTAGGGCTGGCGAGCAGCCCGCAACTCAGCACCACCGTGATGCCGTTTATTCTGCGTGGCGTAAGTATTCTGGGGATCAGCTCCACCAATGCGCCGATGCCTCTACGGCAAAAATTGTGGCAGCGCATGGCCAGCGATCTAAAGCCTAAGTCCCTGCATAAGATTCACACCGGCACCACGTCATTAAATGAAATTGCTGACGTGTTTGCAGCGATGCTGGAACGGAAGACGATCGGACGGACCATCGTCAAGTTTTAGATGATCGTTTGAATCATTTGGCATCTCAGGGGTTTTCTTTTTACGAATTCCGGCTATTCGGAGGGGAACGATTGAGAGGGGGGCTAGGGCTTGGTGACATCAAATCTTGAAGATCTTCTCCATGAGCAGTGTCGTAAGGTTGAAAAATCGTTACTCGGCTTTGAATCATCATGGGGGAGGCTTCCCCCGATGAAAAAGTCTGTCGATGAGTACACTGATGAAGAGCTTGGCGCGTATGATGAGTTCATGAGTCGGTTTGCCCGCGTCACCGATATTTTTCTTTCCCAATGGCTTCGCACCATGCTCCGGAAGCAGGATCCTGCTTTCCGGGGGACATTCCTGGATTCGCTGAATGCCGCGGAAAAGTTCGGCATCATCGACAGCGCTGAAGAGTGGTATAAAATTCGTGAGCTTCGCAATCGTCAGGCCCATGAATATGAGGAGGACGATCTCCTGGGGCTTTATCAGGAAGTGCTCAAGCAGGTGGAGCGCGTCCGCACAATCCAGCGGGTCATTCATCATGCGGCTCCGTGAGGAAGTCAAACAGGCCATCATTTCCGTGGTAGAATCCCAGTTGGGATCGTATCCGGGTGAACTCAGGCTCTATGGCAGTCGGGTCAATGACACCCTGAAGGGTGGCGATATTGATCTTGTATTTATACTGGAAGCTCCCCAGCAAAGAGCTCAGATACCTATTCAGGCATACATTATTGCTGCCGAGATCAAGAAAAAGATCGGTGATCAAAAAATCGATTTTTCCCTCATCGATTATCCGATGAAAGCCGATCCATTCTGGTCTCAGGCATTGATGCAGTCAGTGGTATTGCATCAACATTAGATATGACTTCTAAAAGGTCGGAGGCAGTTTACGCCAAGCCTTTCGATACCACTTCAAATACATCCCGCGATAGTCCCTGTTTCGCCAGAATCTTTTCCAGGCACTGGCGCACCAGTTTCTGGCGATTGCCATCAAGTTGCTTGAAGTTGGTAAATCGCTGCGCCAGGCGGGAGGCCACCTGTCCATTATAGGCATCGATAGCCAGAATTTCGTCCATCAGGATTTCGTAACCACGACCGGACGGATGATGCATGCCAACCGGATTTAAACTCATAAAGGGACCAAAGACGGAGTATACCCGGTTGGGGTAGTAACGGTCATAGTCCTTGTGGCGCAGCAGGCCTTCGATGGTGGCGATGGCATCCTGGCGTTCGGTGGCTGCCTGCATCGAAAACCATTTGTCGAGAACCAGTTTTTCGTGGTGCCATTGGTCATAAAATTTTTGGAAAACTTCCTCACGCCTTGGCGAGGTGTCATTGGTGATGCAAAACATGGCCATCACGGAGTCGGTCATATTATGGGCACCATCAAATTGCTGATAGGCCAAGTCCCAGGCCTCTGATCGGCCCGTCGCTGTCAGATATTGCAGGCATTTGTTTTTGAGTTTGCGGGGGCCAACCGCGGTTGGGGCACCCGCCGGTGCAGTGGGATGATGGTGCCGTTGGTACAGATCCCATAGCGAATCCCAATGGGTTTCCCCCAAAAGGCGGGTCAGTGATTTGAGCCCGGCGTCGATTTGCTCAATATTCACGGTTGCGGTCAGGTTAGCCAGATAATCCGCGTCCGGCAGAGCGATGGCTTCCGCCAGAAAGGCGGGATCGAGGGCATGGTCCCCCAATTGGGTGCCAAAGGCCTGGAGATAGGAGGTGTCAGCTTTGGGAATCACGTTTTGCAGGGCGGATGTTCCCAGGCGCATGACTTCCTCCACCGCCAGCTGCTGACCCGCTTCAAAACGGTTGTACTCATCAGGATCGTGGCTCATGAGAAAGATGCGGTCTTCTCGCGTCGCGGTGGTTTCCAGATAAACCGGGGCGGAAAAACCCCGCAGCAGGGACAGGACCGGTGCTTGAGCAACGTTGGCAAAGACAAAGGTCTGCTCCGCTTCGGTGACCATCAGGACTTCTTCCGCTTTGGCTGGGCCCGAGTGTCCCTGTCGGATGAGCGGGATCGCCTGACCCTGTCGATCGATAAGGCCCATGCGCACCGGGATCACGTGATTTTTTTTATGCATCTGCCCCGGTGTTGGTGGCAGGGTCTGCTTGAAGTTCAGAGTCAGCTGTTTTTGGGCAGAGTCATAGTGAGAGCTGCATGTGAGGGTGGGGGTGCCAGCCTGGTGATACCAGTGCATGAACTGGCTGAGGCTGACACCGTTGGCGTCCTCCATGGCCTTTACAAAGTCTTCGATGGTAACCGCTTGGCCGTCATGGCGCTGGAAGTAAAGGGCCGCTCCCTTATGGAATCCCTCGGCGCCAATGATGGTATGCATCATACGGATCACTTCCGCACCCTTGCTGTACACCGTCTGGGTATAAAAGTTATTGATCTCCACATAGGAATCGGGGCGCACAGGATGGGCCATCGGGCTGCGATCTTCCGCAAATTGTCCGGACTTGATGTTCACCGCTTGACGGATGCGGGCTACCGCCGGATTGCTCATGTCGGCGGAAAATTCCTGATCGCGGAAGACGGTAAAGCCTTCTTTGAGGCTCAGTTGAAACCAATCGCGGCAGGTCACCCGGTTGCCGGACCAGTTGTGAAAATACTCGTGTCCAATGACGCCCAGGATATTCAGGAAGTCGTTATCGGTGGCGGTCTCGGGATTGGCCAGCACGTACTTGGAATTGAAGATATTGAGGCCTTTGTTTTCCATGGCTCCAGCGTTAAAACTAGACACCGCCACGATCATGAAAATATCGAGATCGTACACCAGGCCGTAGGTGTCTTCATCCCACTTCATGGCCAGCTTTAAGGCTTGCATGGCAAAATCGCACTTATTGATGTCTGGTTTTTCGACATATATGCGGATAGTCACCTCGCGGCCGGTTTGGGTGGTGAACCGACTTTCCTGGTGGGCGAGATCACCCGCTACCAGCGCAAAAAGATAACAGGGTTTTGGATAGGGGTCGTGCCACACCATATAATGGCGTCCAGCCGGGAGATCACCTGACTCCATGGGATTGCCGTTGGAGAGCAGCACGGGAAAATCTTTTTTGTTGGCGATGATGCGGGTGGTATAGGTGGCCATCACATCGGGGCGGTCCAGGAAATAAGTGATGCGGCGAAATCCTTCCGGCTCGCACTGGGTGCAGAGCAGGGGGCCAGACTGGTACAGACCTTCCAGGGACTTATTGTCCTGAGGTTTTAGTTCCGTCACCAATTCCAGTTCAAAAAAATCAGGCACATTGCGGACAATCAATTGATCCGGCGTGGCCAGATATGCGGTCTGGGGAAGTGGGGAGTCGTTCAGGCGAATGCCTTTTAAGTCTAAACCATCCCCGTGCAGGGATAGATCGACGGTCTTTTGGGGGGCATTGCCATTGCGTTCATAAGCTGTTTTGGAAATCACCAGGGTGCGATCAGCGTGGATATCGAAGGTGAGGTGAACCTGTTTGGCCCAAAAGGGCGGCTGGGTGTAGTCTTTCAGATAGATCGCTTTGGGTGCTTCAAATTTCATGCCTGGCCTTTCATGGGCGGGTGCGTCGATAAAAACGGTTCATAAACCAGAACATCATGATGACCCCTAGGATAGCCGCCGTCCAGGTCGTGAGGGAGGGGAACTGCTGCAGGCTGGAGATAAATAATACCGGCACCCACAGGGCGCCGCGGGTCACAGCCTTTAGTATGGGTGACTTGCCGATGAATTGCGCCACCGACGGGCTCCAACGGTAGTATGAGCGTACAAATGCCTTACCTACGGGATTGGTCAGCAGGTAGGTATTGCGGAACCACCGCAGGGTCTTCAAGTTTTTATGAAAAGGAGTGCCGTAGGCGGCGGTGGCAATAAAACATCCGGGGTATTCATTTTTCGCCTCATCAGCACCGTAGAGTTCCGACAGTGACATGTTTTCGGTGGGTACCACCACAAAACATTGCGAGCGTTGCAGGCCGTCCGGCAGGTAGGTGCCGAATACTGCGTAGCGGTGGCCCTTTTCCAGATCAAAGGATGTGGCCTGGCTTGAGTCTGCAGGTTTTGTTTGCACTTCCGCCCATTTCTCCGCATCAATGGACTCATGGTCCAGGTAAATATTGGCGGTATCGCAGAGGGAGCAGCTGGTGCCATCGATTCGCAGGGTGCAGGACGTGGGGGTCTCGTCGGCAAGATTGGTGTTGTAATTGGTGGCCGGCAGCTCGTAAGAAATTTCCGCATCTTCGACCAGCCCACCGTCTACAAAATAAACGACGGTGCCCGCAGGAGCCTGAGCGTCACCGGCCGAATATTCAATGGTCTCATCAACGGGCCAGGTAACGGTGGCTCCCAGGTGTGCAGGGGATGGGGTGTTCAGAGAAGGGGCGGCGTTGGCCACCTCCGTTTTTGATGTGACGTCAACAGTTTTTGACTGGGTCTGATTGCCGTTGTCCTTCCACTTGAGCTCCACCTGTACTTTTTTGTCGCTTTCATTTTTATCGTGGAGCGAAGTGAGTGAATCTTCGGAGTCGGTGGAATTACTGTCTGAGATTTTCAACGTGAAAGTCAGAGTGATGGTATTGGCGTCACCGATTTCCTGGGTGGGCTCCGTATAAAAAGTAATTGAGTATGAATCGTAGACTGATGTGGAATCTGTGATGGTCTCTTCGCCATAGCGGATGCGGCGGGTACCTGCCTGGGAATGACCGGAAATATCAACTTCCAGCCGTTGGAAAATAGTGCTGCGAATATTGTTGTTAACGAGGTCCTTGGGATCAATCCCGGTGATTTCAAGATTGAGGAGAATATGTTTCATGGCTGCGTCGCGGGGAATGTAGCCATCCGCGGAGGTATAGGTCGGCACAGCGAACGACGTCGATGAGAAGAGAAAAGCCCCGGTCAATAATATTCCAAACAGATGTTTTATCATGGCGACGCTCCTCAGGAACGGGTTTGCAGGGACATCGTATCCAAATCAAATACCAGGCCATCGTAGGCGGAGTAGATTTGGGGTCCCTGTGGTTGTTTGAGTTTTTGCCAGAGTTCCGCATGCTGCGACAGTTGCGATTTCAAGTGTTCCACCGCAAAGCTGTGCATGCGACGCTCTTTTTCTTCTGTCGTGTGGGGGTCATGATGGGATAACAGCAGGGTGCGAATACCCTCCCTCAGTGCCAGGTCCACCCCGATGTTGGGGCTGCAGTGCCCCCAATCGTAGCGGGTGAATAACTCGTCCAACTCATATTGGGCATCAAACAGTAAAAGATCCAGGTCCTGGTAAAAACGCAGATCCTTACCCAATTCCTTGCGGGTGACCCGTTTGTACTCGCCATCCACACCAATGGCCAGGGACTTGCCGCCGCAATCAAAACGATAGCCGAATGAGCCACCGGGGTGATCGAGGGCGAACGGGGTGATGGACACGTCGTCGTAAGTCACCTTGGTGTAAATTTTGAGTTTCTTAAACTCAATATTGGCGCGGACATCCTGCCACTTGACCGGGAAATTGACCCCGTTAAATTGAATCTGCACATGTTCCGGGGCGTTGGGGTGGACATGATAGATGGTGATCTTGGTGCCCGGAATATAGAGGGGGACAAAAAACGGGAACCCCATGATGTGGTCCCAGTGCATATGGGTCATGAAAAAGATGAATTCCGTGCGTCCCTGTTCCGTGGCTTCCGCGGCCGCATAGGCCAGGCCGCTGCCCATGTCCACAAAGAAGCGGCGATGCTCGTGGGTGATTTCATAGCAGGCGGTGTTGCCACCAAAGACCAGCGGTGAGGATAATGGACGGTTTTTTATGAATTTTTTGAAATCTTGAAGGGTTTTTGCCCCGTTTTTTTCCGCTTCGGTGCATAGGTCGTCAATCAATTCCACCGCTTGATGGTGATTTATTGCCCGCGGCAGTGAGCCGCGTGTTCCCCACAGCTTTAACTTCACGATTAGGCCATCCTATGCCAAGGTAATGATAATTTTATATTTTATAGTCCTTCTACCATAATAGATACCAATAAAAATTCAAATTAATTCATGCTGTTAGTTGATATGTTGATCGGGATCGGCAGTGGGGTGGGTCAAAGGATGCTAATTTTGGTGGTCACCTGCCCGTGACTCTGATATAGCTTCTGTTCCTTGCGGTTTCCCCGATGTGGGACGCGAGAAATTTACAAAGTTTAAGACCAGAGATTTGTCGAGTTTTAGGAGTTTCAATGGCCGTTACATTGCGTCTACAACGTCATGGTGCAACCCACCGTCCGTTTTATCACATCGTCGCCGCGGACAAACGTCGCGCCCTCTGCGGTCGTTTTATTGAAAAAATCGGTTACTACGATCCCAGCAAAAACCCCTCTCAAGTGAACGTCGATGTTGAACGTGCACAATACTGGTATTCCAAGGGTGCAGAGGTTTCTGAAACCGTACAGCACCTGCTCAAACATCAAAAAATCAAGTTGTCCCGTACCGCTGCCAAGTAATTGTCGGTGGTCATGGTGCGATATCCTGAGCAGAGGTGGCATCACCAAACTCTCTGGTTATCAAGGCGAGCGGCCGTTGGTCGATCGCCTTTATTGTTTTTATCCGGTCTTGGAACAGGGTAGGGAACTGAAATTATGACGGCAGGGGACAATTGGCTCAAGCTTGGGGTGATCGGGAGATCCCATGGCCTCAAGGGGGCTTTTTTTGTTTCAGGCCGCGATCAAGCCTGGCCTAAGTCCGTCTCTTCAATTGTCATCGGACCAGATCCTACCAGTGGTCGACCGGTGAAAGTTCAGGCAAGCCGCCTGCAGGGTGAGCGGGTGGTCCTTCAGTGTGAGGGGATCGACTCGCCGGAGTCCGCCAAAGCCCTGGTTGGGCAAGCGCTCTGGGGCAAACGCCATCAGGTGGCAGTGGCCGAGGACCGCGAATACCTGTGGACGGATCTCTATGGTAAGTCGGTGATCGATGCTGAAGGGGTGCTTATGGGCACCATTGTCAGCGTGAATAATTATGGCGCCAGCGATGTGGTGGACGTGCGAGACGCTCAAGGGCGGACGATGGGGTTGCCGTTTATCAGCCAATATGTGGATATGAGTTTTGCCAGCCGTGATGCTGTCATCCGGTTGGTGGTTCCAGCGTCAGTTTTTGACGAAGCATGGGAAGAGGCGGCACCATGACTCGTCGTATTGCCTTTATCACAATCCACCCCGCTTTTGTGGAAGCCTATACACAGTTTGGCGTATTGGCGGCCGCCCGCAATGGTGGGGTGGCGGATTTTTCGTTCATAAACCTGCGGGATTTTGCGGTGGATCGTCACGGTACCGTCGATGGTGCGCCCTACGGCGGTGGTGATGGCATGATATTGCGGCCCGAGCCATTGGCGGCAGCGGTGGCGAGCCTGGGTCCGGGATTTAAAGTGGTGATGCCCTCTCCGGCTGGCGCACTTTGGACACAGGAAACCGCCAACCAAAAAGCCGCGGCAGCGGAAAATCTGATTTTTATATGCGGTCGCTTTGGTGGCATCGACCAGAGGTTTGTGGATCAATACGTGCACGAAGAGTGGAGCATCGGTGATGTGATTGTCTCCGGTGGCGAGTTGCCAGCCCTCTTGATGGTGGATTCCCTGCTCCGGCAATGTGAGGGAGTTTTAGGTAACACCGATAGCTCCCAGCTCGATTCCTTCAGCCCCTCCCTTCAGGGTGGACTGGAAGCCCCCCAATACACCCGTCCCCCGGTTTTTCAGGGGCATGTGGTGCCGGATGTTTTGATGTCGGGAAACCATCCTAAAATTCAGGCATGGCGGCAGGAACAGTCGCGGGAACTCACCCGACGGCGTCGACCTGATTTGCTGAAATAGTTGTGCCTCATCCGCATAATCTGTGGGTAGCACAATCGAATCTCAGGGCAATCCATCTAGAAATCGCGTCGCACTCATAACCGCTATCGAGTTCTCAACTTTGTAATGTCCCTCAGCTGCGGTGACCTGCACATAGGGGCATCCCAGTTGGCTGATAAATTTTTCGGCGACACGGCGATCGATGATTGCTGAGTTATTTTTAGCCTCCACCATCAACCAGGGTTTACGTTTACGGGTAATCAGAAAATCCACCTCTTCCTTCTCCTTATTGCGGAGGTAGTGCAACCCGAATTCTCCTTCGCCAGTGTCAGTCCAGTAGTGCACGGCTTTAAGGAGGTGTCCAGCTAAAAAATTTTCAAACAGAGGACCGCGATCTTCACACTCTGTCCAATCGTAAAGGTAGATTTTCCCCTCTTTTTTTAGAGTGCGTGTTACCGATTTGGTCCAGGGTTTAAGTTCAAAGAAATAGTAAAGCTCTTCGAGGTATTTGAGCCAACGTTTCACCGTGTCGAAACTGACCTCCAGATCCTCCCGTAGGCTTTGCACGCTGAAAGGACTGCCAATTTTTGTCGGTAGCAGTGACGCCAGCATCTCCACCTGGCTCAGTTCCGGTATACGGCTCAAATCACGCAGATCTTCGCGAATAATCTTTTCCTGTCGTCCCGTTCGCCACAGGTTCATAATTTTGGGATCG
The DNA here is from genome assembly GCA_029556045.1 of Pseudomonadota bacterium. The sequence continues at coordinate 14,111 of JAKQGS010000171.1, forward strand.
GCCGCAAAATATGGTTCGGGAAAACCACTAAACCGGATTAAGTTTTCCATCAATTGCGGGAAGACCTGTATGTCTTGTGACGTCCACAATCGACTTTTCCACTGTTCCGGATCCAGAGGGCCAGGTGATGCCAGCTCCCCATAGGAAAGAGGATGAAGGCGAAAGTGATAGTATCGGCCCATGAGGGAGTCGCCCCCCTTCTTATAGACGTTAAGGCGTACACTTCCCGTCACAAGAATCTGCAGTTGGTCGCTCCAGGAGTCGTAATTGGTTCTTTGAGGTAGCGCTGTTGCATAAAAATCTCCCTTATGACCATTTTCGTGGCATACGCGAAAATGGTCACGACCAAATTCGTGTCTGACGCGAATTTGGTCGGAGCTTGCCGAGAAGATAAATTTCATGAAACAGTGGTCAGGAATTCCTGCGGGAGATTTCACTAACCTTCTGAAATCATTAAGGTAGAAGTCTATCTTGTCATCATTTTTTTGAGAAATTGCTATTTTGCAGGTGTTGTTTCGAAAAAATATCCGTTTTTTCGTCTGGATGCGACCTGGTGAGATCTAACATTTGGAAAATTCCGCTGTTTAATAGACTTCCCCTGCCTGCAACCGTTTCAGTACAGCGGAATTCCATTTATTCGTATTTTTGCCAACGTGATCGAGGCGATTTTCAATCCACCGTTTCATCGCATCGCTGTTGCAATGGGTTGGGTTTGGCCACTGCGGCGTCTCCATTTCTGATGCCATCGGTGCAGCAATTTTTTGCCGCCATTCATCGTTCGGCATCTGTGTTGGAAACATCGCCCCAAGGCGGGCCAGCCGTTGCAGGCGAGCCAGCGGTTGTTGCGACAGCCATTGAATGGTGAACGTTCCGTTTTGGAGATGACGCAAGTGACGCAGGTAGGCCATCCACAACTGCCAACGGGTATACCTTGGGGTGTCGCTGGTTTCCGGATAGTCAAACCACGATCGCGGAAAGGGTTTGAAAAACAGGCTGATGGCGGCAGATTTGGATTCTAGGATGGGAGAACCTGCGGGTGACGGTGGATGATAGGGGCTTTTGATGCGCAGAAAAATCTCAAGATTGTTTTCAAAACGCCCGTCAGCGGCACGGGCTTCCAAATCTTCCACCGACGGCATGTGGGTCAAGGAGCATGGCAGATCGTCCAGTTCCCCATAACGATCAAATAGAGCGTATGGCTCAAGACCGGTTTCCGCAAACATGGTAAACCACCGACGGATGGGAATGCGAGCCTCCCGCCGATGTAAGAATGTGTCCACAAACCGGGAATCGTGACGGAGGGAGTTCGAACCCATGGCCTGCAATCGCTGGCGATAGCACGGTGACTCCCGGGCCAGAATTTCCAGCAGTTGACGGGCAAGTCGACGGTCTTCCGGCTTGTAGGGGTCGATCTGCAAAAGATCCATCGCCCGTTGCACATGGCGAATCCAGCGGCGGGAACGCTCGTTGTAAACCATGATGCGTAATGTTCCATCCGGAGTCAGGCGTTGACGCATCAGGCGGAGGGTGGTGGCCGGTGTACTGAGATGATGCAGGACACCGTAGCTATCGATGTGGTCAAATTGCTGGGTGCTCCGGCGCAAAAAGGCATCGATGTCGCTGGCTACAAAGGACGTGTGATGCTGCCGCCAGCCCAACCGCAACCGGGCGCGGGACAGACTGCGTTGGGAAAGGTCCACGCACCAAAGACGATGAAACCAGGGTTCAAGGTGACGTAGCACGAAGGGCTGCATGTCGCCAGAGCCAGCAATCAGGATGTTGCGGGGCTTCTTGTGCCATCCGGGGTGTGACTGGTTATTGAGACGTTCGGAAACCGCCGACTGCCCCATGTATCCTTCCTGCCAGCGTATCGGTAACCATAGGGCATAGTGGGGGTAGGGAAATGCTTCATACATTCGTTTAACGGCGGAACGAATGGCGTCCATGTCGGCTCCGTTACAGGTTAAGGGTTCCCACGAACTTGACGCCGGACCGGGCGGGGCTCAGAAGCATCAATGGTTTTACCACCTGGCCATCGGGGCCCATGGTGGTGGGGCCCCCCAGGGTGGGAATATTGACGAGGGATCCCAAAGCTTTGGCCAGGGCTACATTGCGGCTGGATCCCGCTTGCTTAAAGGCGGCCAAAGCCAATGTCATGCCATCGTATCCCATCGCGGCCCAGTAGTCGGGTGCCTTTTGGAAACGGGCCTGGAACATTGTCACAAATTTTTTAGTCACGGCATCGGTGGCCATGGGGGAAAAACGGCTGGTGTAGATCAGGGGGCCGTGTTGCTCCACGTTCAGCTGGGTGTGTACCTGCGGATTATCCCAAAGATCGCTGCCCATCACCGCGCCGCGAAAGCCGCTTTGTCGCAGGGTGTCGATCAGGATGCGGGACAAAGGAAGGGGCAGGGGGAGATAGACCACATCGGTAGGATTTGTTTTAACCGCCTGTGCCACCGCATCGAGATCCGGTTTATCCCCCAAGATACTCACGGCGCGGGGGGCCGGACGACCTTCCGCTTGGAATTTCCCTTGAAAGGCTTTGCCTAAAGCCTGGCTAAACGTGCTGTCCTTGTCCATGATGACCAGAGCATCTTTGGCATTGAGGGTGCGGGTGGCGTAAACCGCCATGGCCTGACCTTGAAGGTTTTCGCCATAGGTGCTGGTAAAAATATAGGAGCTGGCTTTGCTGATGGCGCGGCTGGTGCCAAAGGGGGAAATCAGGGGTTTTTGGTACTCCTGGGCAACTTTGGCGAGCGCGTAGGTATTCGTGTTGGTGAGTTCGCCGATGATAAGATCCACTTTTTCCTGTTTGAGTAAGGCCAAACCCTCCTCTTCTGTCTTCTTTTCCAGTGCGGCACTATCCCGCTTGATCAGGGTGATGAAGGGGAGTTTGCCGGGATTGGCCTGGTCGAATTCCGCCAATGCCAGGTCGATGCCCTGCAGAAACGAAGTGCCATACGTTGCCATCGGTCCGGAAAGCGGTGCGACGATGCCGACCTTAAGGCGCGCTTCTATCTGACTCATGGCCAGGGTTGACCAGAAAAGACAGAGGAGCGTTATGGCGACCTGCATGATGGGATGTCCTCATTGTTTCTTCCAAACAAGACAACGTCTGACTAGTATAGCACCAAGCAACGGGTATCAGGATGCTCCGTCTGGTCGCTAGGTGGGAAATGGTGGGATAGTTTCTTTTTGAGTTTCCGATAAAATTAATGGTTTCAGTTAGTTGGGCTCCTGATTAGAGACGAATTTTGTTGGATTTTCCCGCCGGTCCGTGCCAATATTAGATCCAATTTTTCAAGGGGGTTAGGCATGGAGCACGAACTTCGGCAACCGTGGGCGGAACGCTGGCAAACGGCTCGCACCCGCTGGGATCAGGGCAAAGAGCATCCTCTTTTAAATGAATTGCTAACGCTGGCGGAGATCCAGGGACAACTCAAATCCGGCACCGCTATTTACTCGTCCGGTTGTGGACGGGCTCACAGCGAAGCCGCGATGGCGAAAAGGGGTTATCAGGTGCTGGCCTGTGATTTTGTACCCGAAGCGGTGTCGGCAGCCCGTGCCCTTTACCAAGACGTGCCCAATCTCCGTATTGAGGAGCGGGACGCCCTGGAGGTAGCGGACGATGAGCGAGGGGCATTTCACGCCATTTATGATCGGGCCATGCTGTGCGCCCTGCAGCCCAAAAATCGTGCAGCTTATATCGATGCCTGCTGGCAAAGGCTGATGCCGCGGGGTCTATTTATGGGAATTTTATTCACAGAAACCACCCATGGCCCGGAGGTTGGCCCGCCGTTTGCCATTCCCGTGGAGCAGTTGATGGTCCTGTTCAAGGACAAGTTTACTCTGGTGGCCATGGAAACCCGCAGCCAGCACCTGGCGGCCGATGATGTGATCCGTGAAGAATCGCTTTGTGTGTGGATGCGACGGGAGAGCGGTTCTTGAAACACTATCAGGCTGATCGGGTCCATGAGTTGGCCCGCCTTATCCTTAAGCATAAAAAACTTTACTATGCCGGCAAACCGGAAATCAGCGACGTCAACTATGACAAGTTGGAAGAGGAATTGCGGAATCTGGCGCCGGACCATCCGGTGCTGCAGATGGTTGGTGTCGAGGTCAGCGAGTCCACCAGTCGCAAGGCGGAGCATGATATCCCCATGCTGTCGCTGGATAAAACCTACTCCATAGATGATCTGCTGGCATGGGTGGATCATCATGACGTGGTGGGTATGTGGAAGGTGGATGGCAACAGTCTGAGCCTGGTTTATGAAAAGGGAAAATTGATCCTGGCCAAAACCCGCGGCAATGGACGCATTGGAGAAGACGTCAGCGACAAGGTGCGGTGGGTGGCGGATCTGGTGCCACAGCTGACCCAGGAGATATCGTTGGAGATTCGCGGGGAACTTTACCTGACGGAAGAACACTTCGGTCAACTGGTGGAGGCCATGGTGGCTGCCGGGTTGGAGCGCCCCACCAACCCCCGTAATATTGTGGCGGGACTGTTGGGGCGCAAAACCCACTATCATCTGGTGCAGTTCTGCAATTTTTTTGCGTTTGAAGTGTTAGTGCGGGACGGCTCGCTGCGGCTTCGCTCGGAAATGGAAAAGTTCTCCTGGCTGGAAGCACAGGGCTTTCGTTTGCCTTATCCCAAACTGCTGAAGTCTCCGGAGATGGTGCAATCCTACCTCGACGAGGTGCGATCGCATATTCTCGAAGGGGATATCGGCCTGGATGGGGCGGTATTCAGTTACAACGACCTGCACCTGCATGAGGAGTTGGGCAATACCGCCCACCATCCCCGCTACAAGATGTCCTTCAAGTGGCAGGGGGATACGGCGGTCTCTCAAATTGAAAAAATCACCTGGGCCACCTCCCGCCTAGGGATCGTGACGCCGGTGGCGGTGATTCACCCCGTGTCCCTGAGCGGTGCGACAATCACCAATGTCACCCTGCATAATGCCGAGCACGTTAAAACTCATAACCTCAAGGCGGGAGACGAAATTGAAATCGTGCGTTCCGGTGAAGTGATTCCCAAATTCCTGGAAGTGAAAAAAGCGGCAGCGGGTCATTACCTGTGGCCGGATAAATGTCCTGCCTGCCACGAGCCGTTGGCTTACGACAACGTGCGCCTGAAATGCCTGAACGCATCCCAGTGCCCGGCGCAGCAGTCCGGGGCGATTTTAAATTGGGTCAGGGCGGTGGAAATCGACGACCTCAGCGAAAAGCGGCTGGAGGCGATGCTGGATAGCGGTCTGGTGACCATCATTCCAGACCTTTATGCGCTTTCGGTTGCGGATTTTTTGACATTGCCATTGACGAAAGAAAAGATGGCGCAAAAACTCTGGCAGCATATTCAAAAGAGTAAAACCATTCCACTGGCCCGTTTTTTAATGGGGCTGGGTATCGAAGGGGCCGGTCTGACCACGTGGGAAAAGATTATCGAGCACTATCCCTCATTGGAGCAGATCCAGAATCTTTCGGAGCAGGCGCTGATGGATCTGGATGGTTTTGCGGAAAAATCAGCCCATCAGATCTGCCAGGGTCTGCACCAAAAACGTGGTTTGATCCGTGAGTTGCTGCATGCGGGGGTCAAACCGTATGTGGATCAAACGGTTGTGGGAGGCGAGGGGCCTCTCAAGGGTAAGGTGTTTGCTATCACGGGGGCTCTGACCCGCCCGCGGACGCAAATCGAGGACGATATTAAACGGGCTGGTGGTCGGGTATCGTCTTCCATTTCCAAACATACCTACGCATTGGTGACAAACGAGACCGATAGCGGGTCATCGAAAATGAAAAAAGCCCGGGAATTGAATATCAAGATTTTGTCCGAAGCTGATTTAATGCACGAGCTGGAACGATTGGGATGATGGAACGATGTGGGGATAAACTCACAGGAAAGGATGGAGCATGAAGGGGATAAAAAATGTGATGGCGGCAGTAGGTTTGGTGGCGGTCCTTGGGGCTTGTACCACCACATCAAAGACGGCGCCGACGCAGGCGAGTAATGCAAATGTGGAGACTTCCGTGGCGGAACAACAGCACAAGGAATTCATGAAACTCTGGTTTCAAGGGAACGTCGAGCAGGCCTATGCCGCGGCTCGCAAGGAAAATAAGCCGATTTTCCTATATTGGGGTGCCGTGTGGTGTCCTCCCTGCAATGAATTGAAAAGCCAGGTCTTCTCCCAACCTCAGTTTCAGCAATTGATGACCTCGTTTATTCCCGTCTATCTGGACGGTGATACGGAGCAGGCCCAGGTCTGGGGTGAAAAACTGAAAGCCTCCGGGTATCCCACCGTATTGGTGCAACTGCCGGATGGCAAGGAGATCAGCCGTATCAGCGGGGACATTAATATTGAGGAGTTTGCGGACACCATCGCCGGTGTGTTGGCGGCCAAACGACCGTTGCAGGATACCGTGGCATTGGCTCTTACGGGCAAGGCCACAGACGATGACTGGAAGATACTGACTTATGTGAGCTGGGGGCAACTGGATGACCCTCAGTTTAAGGATGCGCCTGGGTTGAAGACGCGAATGGCTCTGATCAAGAAAGTTCCCGCTCGTCTACCGGAGGCCCGTGCCATCCTGGCGGCCGGAGTGTTGGAAGACGCCGCAGGAGCCAGTGAAAAACCGGTGGACAAGGCCCATCGTAAAGCTATCGACCAAGTGAAAAAACTGATGCCCACCTACAGCGGTTATGTGCTGAAGGATCTCAAGACGAAACTGGCGGCCCGCCGCGCCATTATATACAGCAGTGCCGCCATCGTGGGATGGGTCTACCCCAAAGGCCAGGGTCGGGGATATGGGTCCATGAAAAAACGCTGGTTGGATGCTGTGGCCGATCTCAGCCAGTCGCCAGAAATTTCGGTGGACAACCGTTTGTGGACCGCTTTTGCGCCGGTGGAGTTTTTCCGCCTGGAGAATGCGGGCAAGCCAGTGGATATTCCCCTGGTAGAAGCGGTGCAAAGCGCTGTGCAGAAGGCGGATGCCGACGCCAAAACCCCGTATCTGCGTCATTCGATCATATCGGGTGCGGCTTATATGCTGGGGGAGGTGGGAGATTTTGCCGGAGCCCGTCTTTTGCTGGAAAAAGAAGTTAAGACCACCGACACTCCCTGGTATTACCAGAGCGCGCTGGCCAATCTGGAATACAAAGCGGGTCGGGAGGCGGAAGCCTTAAGATGGTCACAAGCCGCCCGTGAATCCGCCAAGGGTCGGGCCACCAAATTGCAGTGGCTGGTGAGTGATCTGGCGATGGTGGCCAAATCGAAGTCCAACGACCGCGATGCACAATTGGGTCAGCTGGCGAAAGAATACTAT
>JAKQGS010000178.1 GCA_029556045.1 Pseudomonadota bacterium
CAGGAATGGGTGAAGCAGGGTTATCTGGACGCGGGCGAAGTCAAAACACCAGTCGGAACGGCCGAGACCGTTGATTACGATGCTGTGCGCACGCGTAAAATTCGCTGGGCCCACAAAGCTTTTACCCGCGCCTGGTCACAAGAGAAGTTTTTTCGCAGTGCTGGTTATCGGCGTTTTTGCGAGGAGCAGGGTGATTGGATCGAGGACGATGCATTATTCAATGTTCTGGCGGAAAAAAGTGGAACCGATCATTGGCACCGTTGGCCCAAACCATTGCGGGATCGGGATCCTCAAGTACTGTCAGCATTTCGTCAGCAGCATGTGAAAGAGATCGCACAACAAATGTTTCTGCAATATTTTGCCCACCACGGCTGGCAAACGGTACGGGAATATGCGCATCGCAAAGGGGTCGCCATTCTGGGGGACATGCCCATCTATGTGGCCCATGCCAGCGTCGATGTCTGGCGGCATCCCCATTTCTTTCAACTGAATCGCCAGGGTGAGATGACTCACGTCGCCGGTGTTCCTCCCGATGCCTTCAATCGTAATGGTCAGAGGTGGGGAAATGCTCTTTACCGTTGGGAAGCTCACCATAAGGAGGGATTTCGTTATTGGTGCGCCAAGGTGAAACGCCAGCTGGAGCTCTATGACTTTTTACGCCTCGATCATTTTATTGGTTTTGTGCGTTACTGGTCGATCCCGGCAGCCGAGAAAACGGCCCGCAAGGGACGCTGGTTGCCCGGCCCCGGTCAGGCGCTGTTCAAAACCTTGCAAAAAAAGCTGGGCCACCTTCCTCTGGTGGCAGAAAATCTTGGAGCTCTCACACCGGCGGTGGAAGAGATACGACGTTCAGCCGGAATTCCGGGAATGGGGGTGATGCAATTTGCGTTTGGCAAGGATGAGGACAGCATCATCCACCGGCCACACCGACAGCAGCCTGATACGGTTTATTATACCGGAACCCACGACAACGACGTCTTGTTACATTGGTGTCAGGAAATTTTGGGAGATGATCGACATCCCGATCGCCCGCGATTGGAAGCTGTTACGGGGCGTCAATCTCGGGAGGTCCATTGGCAACTGATTCAGGCGGCCATGGCGTCGCCAGCACGCTGGACGATTTTTCCGGTGGCGGATGTTCTCGGGTTATCGTTGTCCCGCTATCGCATCAATACTCCAGGCACGCCCCGGGGAAACTGGGAGGTGCGGTTTCCCCAGCACCTTTTTGTGGCCTCGCTGGCCAAACGCCTGCGGGAGGTCAGTACCTATTACGGACGCTGTCCCGCGCTGTAATGCGGAACAGGACACTGGATGGCTTCTCAGCTAGAACCAGACTTCCAAACCCGTTTGTGTGGTGATGAGGTTATCCACCTTGTCGCCATTCAACGCGGTTTTAGACTTCCAGTCATATTTGCCATAGGTAACCGAGGTGTAAATCTGGGGATTGCCGATCGTGTTTTTGCTCGGGGTATAACGGAGCACCGGTGACAGCAATACCGCATCCGCGGCCCAATTTTGGACGTATTGACTGCGTTTGGTGACGTTCATGTCCAATGCAACGTGAAGTTTGTCGGTGGCGTAATACACCGGCTGCGCACCGATGCTGAGTTTGGTGATGGCTTTGGTGGTTTTATCGCCGTCCCGCACTAATGTTCCGTTTTCAATTTTGTACACCGCCTGGCTGTCATGAAAGGTTTCATGCTGTCCCCACAAGGCCATCAGGACACCCCAGGAGCCAAAATCCACGTTGGCCGATTCTCCGACACCAATATTCCGATTATGCCCGCTTTGGGCACCCGATTTATCCACCGCCAGTGAGTCGATCCAGAAGTGGGTATTGGCCCAGAATCCATCTCCCCATTGGGACAAGACGCCACCGACGGAGATGTCCTGCGATCCCTTGCTGTCCTCCCGCACCACATCAGGTTTGGTGTGATCGTCCTTGGCAGTTGGACCATACTGCACCACTTTGACCATGGGTTTGAGCATCGTGTTGCTCCCCATCATCATTTCGTGGCGGCCAAACAGGGTGACATTTTTGCGATTGACCTCCACATCGTCACCGTTGATCGGATTACCATCGGTATCGACTTCACCGGTGGGAGGCGGATTGGTGAGGGGATTGCCGGCTGCATCGGTTAGATTCGGTTTGACCTTGTCCTTGCTGAAGCTGGCAAAAAACTGGGTATTACCCACTTTGGCGCCAACACCATGGGCATTGATGTCAAAATGGTTGAGGTTGTCGAACAGGCGAATGTCTTCCCACTCCATGGTGCGGGCACCAGCCCAAATATGGCTATCGTTGGAAATAGGCAACGCCAGCCAAAGATCCCGTACCCGCAGGATCTGTTCCTCGGCGTCACCCCAGTTGTTGTCTCCGTGGGGAGTATTGCCCTCATGGTCCACCTTGATCCCGGCCTGTACGCCATTTTCAAAAGTTTTAATCACCCGGAGGTAAAAATAGCTGGGACTGCGGGCAATGCGGGTGGTGGGAACATCATAGAAAATCTTGTGTTCGCCCTGAGAGTCGGAAGCCTCCTGCAGGGGATTGGCAGCGGTGTTGAATCCCAGTCGCCAGTAACCCTGGTAGACGGTGGACTCGGCAATTTTATTGTCTTGTGCGATGGCGAGGCTGGAAGCCGCAACCAGGATGGCAACGCATAAACAGCGAACAAAAAGATGCATATCCTATTTTCTCCCTAATTAAGTCATGGGGAGGGGAAACCTAGACATTTCAGGAGCGTCAGACAACAGGATAATAATGTTGGTATTTTTCTGATCGGAGCGAAAACCATGCAAAGACAAGAATATTAAGGACTTATTGCACGACAGGCCAAAAGCCGGGGGGGGATTAGGGGCAGTGTTAGCCCTGCCATTTAGGGCATATTCATGCGACGACAAAACTCGATAAATGGCATGACCGCGATTTTTCCAGAGCTATAACTCCGGGTGCCACGATGGATCTGGTAGAAGATGGGGATTTCAGTGCGTTCTGCAAAGTAATGGAGAGCCGATCCAACGGCTTTTTCTCCAGATTTGCATTCAACGGCAAATTGCGGTTTTCCTTCCTTCAATACCACAAAGTCAACCTCTCTTTTATCGGTGTCTCGCAGGAATCGCAGCTCCATGGTGTAGCCTTGGGTATCTTCCAACCAATGGCAGTATTTGAGCAGTTGGGAAGCCACCAGATTTTCAAATCGCGCACCTCTGTCATCGATTGATGTCCAGTCCCATAGGTAGAGTTTTTTCTCCTTTTTAACGGAGCGGATTTTGGAAAGACCTTTGCCGGAGGCCCCAAAAGGGGCAATTCTAAAACACAGGTAAAGATTTTCCAGAATCGAAAGCCAGCGTTCAACAGTTTTATGGTCGACTTCAAGATCTTCGCGCAGGCTATTGACGGAAAGTGGCGAACCGACTCGCTCAGGAAGTAATGCCACGAGGTTTTCAATCAGTGAGATTTCACGCACCATTTCCAGGTCCCTAAGATCCTCACGTATCACGCGGGTCAAGCGATCTCTCTGCCAGATGCGATGGAGATTGTCGTCGGGACTCATTAACGGTTCGGGAAATCCACTGTATCGTAACAAACGATCCAAATCGTCTTCGGTGGGGTGTGGATTGAATTCCATCAGAGAAAACGGATGCAAGCGAAAATAACGGTAGCGGCCCAACAAAGAATCGCCACCCTTGCGGTAGTAATCCAGGCGGGCTGACCCCGTCACGATGATCTTGCGCCTTGATTTTTCAGTATCATAAATTCCTTTCACCAGATTTCGCCATTTTTTGTATTTGTGAATTTCGTCCAGGATTAGAATCGGTTCCTCAATGGGAAGTTCCATTTTTCGTAGACGTCCTGGTACCAGAGGGTGATCCCAGTTTAGGTAGGCAGGGTGGGTTTCATCAGCGACATCACTTAAAATGCCCAGGGACATCGTTGTTTTTCCGACTTGCCGTGGCCCACCAATGAACACCATTTTTTGTTGCAATGCGGTTGAAACGACCTTGCTAAGATAGCGATTATGTAGGGACATTTTGAAATCCAATCAAATTATGAGTAAATTGGACACTAGTCAATATTACACGTGAGTAATTTGGACTTCAATCTAAAACACTATTGGCACGAGGGGGGTGGTGTTCGAATGGAATGATTTTATTGACAAAATATAGTCATTCATAAGTAAGGCTCTATTGGTAACTGTTCCGCCATCCTCCGATAGGCAAAAAGATCCAAAACTAACCGGGGCAAAGACAAGAATATTAAGGACTTATTGCACGAAGGGCCAAAAGCGGGTAGGAATAGGGCCGCTTTGAATCATGGCATGGAGGATCTGGTGGCTCGTCTGGAGTTAACCGATATCACGAAGTCTTTTGATGGCAAAACCGCTGTCTTGAAAGGCATTCACTTAACCGCCGAACAGGGCGATTTTGTGGTGTTAGTGGGCCCATCCGGTTGCGGCAAGTCCACCCTTCTGCGATTGATCGCGGGTTTGGAAGAACCGGATCAAGGTGATATCCGCATGGATGGCCAGTCGGTGGTGCAACGCTCTCCCTCCGATCGCAATATCGCCATGGTCTTTCAGGATTATGCATTGTATCCCCATATGACGGTGCGGGGAAACATGGCCTTTGGTCTTAAGATCCAGGGCCTGCCCGGTAGCGAAATCGAGTCGCGGGTCCGTGAGGCCAGTCTTCTATTGGACATTGAGAGCCTCCTGGATCGCAAGCCGGCGCAACTTTCCGGCGGACAGCGACAACGGGTCGCCATCGGTCGGGCCATTGTGCGCAAGCCCTCCATTTTTCTCTTCGATGAACCATTGTCGAATCTTGACGCCAAACTGCGGGCACAGATGCGTATCGAGATCGCCGCGCTCCATAAAAGATTGGGAAACACCGTCGTCTATGTGACCCATGATCAGGAAGAGGCCATGACTCTGGCGGATAAGATCGTGGTGCTGCACCAGGGGGTGGTGCAACAGCTGGGCTCCCCAGTGGATCTTTACAGCAGCCCAGGCAATCAATTTGTGGCCACCTTTATCGGTAATCCCGCCATGAACCTCCTGTCGGGGGCCCTGGAGTACCAAGCGGGTCAGATGCATTGGGTGGGACGGGGCTGGGGATGTTATCTCCCGCATCTCCCCGTCAACATGCGGCATCAGGAATGCGAGCAACTGGGGGTTCGCCCAGAGGATATTCGTTTGTCCCCCGACAGTCCCGTGCGTGCCAGGCTGCTGCTCAAGGAGATGCATGGGCATGAGACCCAGATCGTGGTGGAACTGGGACAGGATCGCCTGATCCTGCGGGTGCGGGATCGCGAGGAGATGCAGCAGATGCAGCAAATGCAGGCTGGGGATAGCCTGGGGATTCAATTTGAGACGGAACGCCTTCATTGGTTTGATAAGAAAGGATTGCGACTATCATGAAAAAAATCGTGCAAACACTGGTGACATCGGTTTTGCTGCTGGGGGTGCTAACGTCCGCGGCTTTTGCCAAAACCAAATTGACGTTTTGGCACACCATGAACAGCGAAGAAACCAAAACTCTGACACCGTTGTTAGACGAGTTTCGCAAAAACAACCCGGACGTGGATCTGGTTGTGCAATACGTCTCCTTTGGGGACGCTCAAAATAAATACAAAGTGGCGGCACTGGCGGGGGATGCCCCCGATGTTTTCCGCTCTGAAATCGCCTGGACGGCAGAATTTGCCGATATGGGGGTTTTAAATTCTCTGGAAAAACAAACTCAGGACGGCAGTCTGAATGATTTTCTGCCGGTGGCCATGCGTTATTTCCAGTACAAGGGAAAAACCTGGGGCGTGCCGCAGGTGACCGACTGTCTGGCCCTGTTTTATAACAAGGACCTGTTCAAAAAAGCCAAACTGACACCCCCGCAAACCATGGACGAATTTGTACAGGTGGCCCAAAAACTCTCCAGCAAGGACGGCAAACAATATGGATTTGCCCTGATCCCGCAGGGGTACTTTTTTCAACCGTTCCTCTGGGCCTACGGCGGTCAGATGATTGATGGGGACACCCGTCAGGTAAAACTGGTGAGCCCCGAGTCGGAAGCAGCCTTTCAGGCTTTTGCGGATCTGGTGAAAAAGCACAAGGTGACCGATCCCAATGTTGATTTCGTCAATGGCTACACCAATGCGATCACAGGATTTAAGGATGGCAAATACGCCATGATGATCAATGGACCATGGGCCACGTCGGATGTATTGACCGGGAAAGCCTTTAAAAGTGCCGATAATCTTGGCGTGGCCCTGATTCCAAAAGGTCCAAAGGGAGACCAGGGATCGCCGGTAGGCGGCCATGGTTATGTGATCTATCGCGGCAGCAAAAATCCCGATCTGGCCTGGAAGCTGATCAGCGCCATCAACGACACCCAGTCGCAGGTGCGTTTTGCCAAGGAGCGGAACCTACTGCCCACCCGCAAGACCGCTTACGACGCCCCGGAGTTGAAGTCTCAACCCATTCTCCAATCCTTCTGGCAGCAGCTGCAGGTGGCCCGTAACCGTCCGGTGATTCCGGAGGGTGGCCTGATCTATAAGGATCTGGATATCAATGTGCAGGCGGTGTTGAAGGGGGACAAATCCCCCAAAGAAGCGGTGGCCACCACAGCGGACGCCTGGAACAAGTTGCTGAAGAACAAGCGATAACACATAACCGATGGCAAACAGCGGTGGCTCCATTATAAAAACCCTGCAGGCGATGCGCAAAAATCGCCTGGCTTACCTGTTTCTGCTGCCCGCCATGCTGGCTACCGGAACCCTCATCATCTACCCATTGATCAAAGGGGTCTGGTTTAGTTTCACCAATATGAACCAGTACAACATGGGCAACGCCTTTCTGCCGGCGTCCTATGAGTTCGTGGGCTTGGACAATTATCGGGAGATCATCCTGGGGGAGTCCACTGATCTCTATCGCATCATCAAGCAAACCCTGATTTTTACCGTGGCCAGCGTTTCCGCCCACGTGCTTCTGGGTCTCGGCTTGGCATTGGTTTTGAATCAGCAATTCAGGGGACGAACCCTGTTTCGGATGCTGCTGCTGGTTCCCTGGGCGGTTCCGGCATTTGTTTCAGCTTTTTCCTGGCGCTGGCTTTTTAACAGCGAATACGGTTTTTTTAATGTTCTGCTACGGCAATGGGGGCATCCGGGCATACCCTGGCTCTCGGATCCTTTCTGGGCCATGGTGGCGGTGATTGCCACCAATATCTGGTTGGGATTTCCCTTCATGACCGTCACCCTTTTGGGTGGCCTGCAGAGTATTCCCGCCTCACTCTATGAAGCCGCCCGTGTGGACGGCGCCGGGCCATGGCGGCGTTTTGTGCATGTGACTCTCCCCATGCTGAAACCCATCGCGTTTACGGTGACGCTGCTGGGGGTGATCTGGACCTTTAATCTCTTTCATGTGATCTATCTGGTGACCGGTGGTGGACCCTTTACGACGACGGATATTCTACCCACCTATGCTTACGGGGAGGCCTTTCGCCGTTGGG
>JAKQGS010000179.1 GCA_029556045.1 Pseudomonadota bacterium
GTCCGCCCGGAAGACGGGAAAGCATCCGCTGCCAGCGGGCTTCCCAGACGGGAAAAAGAAGAACCAGGGCCTGGTTGATAAGGATCAGGCCCAGCAGGATCGCCAGGGTTCGACCGAAAGTCTGGTTGAGCTGGAACGAGCCCGCGGAGAGCCAGCCCAGTATAAAGCCGGCTCCTGTATAGGACAGGGTGCGGGCGCTGTTATAGAGCCAGATGCCGGATTGGCGGCAGGAAGCGCGTCGACCCATGTGTGCCGCTACCAGAGGGACACACATGGCCGCGCAGTGTAGTGAGGCAAAAAAACTAAAGGACAGGATGGAGACAAACCCCGCCAGTTCCAGTGGATTGAGATTTTCAAGCAGGTGGTGATGCAGGTGAATAGCGTGGTGGTCCATAAGCAAGCGGTCTCCTCGGTCCAAGGTCGGGCCTTGTGTTTACATTGTCAGCAGCCTCTCCTGCAACCAACTTCGGCCCAATATTGCTGCCACGGCTGCGAGACCGCTCACCAGTGGATCGCTCAGCTGGGGCTTGAGGGATTTTACCGCATCCTTGCGGATCAGCAGCAATCCATTGCCCGGGCTGAGGAGGTTTCACAGGACTACGATCTCTATGATGATCCTCTGTTTCAGAAGGAATTTGTGACTGCCGGCAGTGACGGTGCGATGGCTCATGGACTGGTGGACGGTCTCACCTGTTATGCCTGCGTGTGGTTGATCGAAAAAGCTGTGAAAACGGTGGAGCCTGAGGCGGGTATTCGCATCAATCTTACGTCCGGGCAGGCGCAAGTCAATTTTCCCGCTGACAAATCCGAAGCCTTGAGCCGTGTGGTGCGCGCCATCGATCGTTTGGGTTATCGTTTTATACCCCATCGAGATGTTGGTGTTGTCGCCAGTAGTCATGGGGGAGAGGTCATTCGCATGGGGGTGGCGCTCTTTTGTTTTGCCAACGTCATGCTGTTGACCACCGCCGAATACCTTTCCCCGGTAGGGGAGTTGCAGGGTGGCATGTTCCATCTCTTCCGGGGGCTGGCGGCCGTGCTGGCTTCCATATCCTTGTTCTATTGTGGTCGTGTTTTTTTCGGGAATAGCCTGCGGGCATTCCGGGCCCGCCGTCTTTCCATCGACTTCTCCATCGCTGCGGCATTGGTGGCTGCTTACAGCTATAGCCTTTGGCAAACCGTGCAGGGGGAAGGGCATGTCTATTTCGATTCGATCGCCGCGGTGGTGGCCCTGCTGCTGGTGGGACGATTTTTTCAAAACCGCATGTTGGAAATGACTCAGCGGCGCATTCTGGGATACCACGCCGTCAATATCGATCTGGTGCGGGTGGTGCTAGAGGGCCAAACTTCCCAATTGAAAAAAATCATCGATCTGGCGGCAGGGGAGGAATTCCTTCTGCGTCCTGGCGATACAGTGCCGGTCAATGCGCGTTTATGCTCCGGGGATCTGAATATTCATTACGCTGACATGACCGGTGAAATGGAAGCGCGGCCGCTGGTATCGGGGGCCGACGTTCGTGCCGGTGCGACGGTGATGGACAAACCCTCCCGCTGGCAGGCCCTCCAGAATGGTCGCGACAGTTATCTGCTGCGGGCGCGGGAAGCGGCAGAAAAAATGGCCTTTGACAAAGGACGTTATGCGGCGTTTTCCGAAAGGGTCTCCTCAACATTTACTGCCGTGGTGCTGGTACTGGCGGTTTTGGTATTTGCGGCTTTTGCGCGGCAGTCGCTGGACGAGGCCTTTCGCCGTGCTATGGCCACCCTGCTGATCAGCTGTGCCTGCGCGTTTGGTTTTGGCACGCCCCTGGTTTTTGCCCGCGCGGCATGGCTTGGATTACGGCGCGGCGTGGCGTTTCGTTCGCAGCGGGCGATCGAAAGCCTGGCCAGCATTCGGGATGTTTATTGGGACAAAACAGGCACCTTAACGAAGGGCCAGACCCATGTGGTGCGGTTTTGGCCCGCGGAGCAGAGTGGCGGTATCACCGCAGCGGATTATACCGCGTTGGTGTCAGCAGCCGCGCAATCCGGGCACCATGCGGTCAAGGCCGTGGGTGACTGGGCGCAAATACAAAAGGGAGACGTGAATGCCGTTATACCGGTGGATTTGGTGGAGGTCTTTGGGCAGGGTGTGAGTTTTCGGGTTGAACAGGATGGTTCGGGTGAGGTGACTCACTGGCTGGGACGTCCGGAATTCGTCGCTGGGGCCAACCTGCCAGGACAGATCATGTGGTCCCGTGGAAGCACCTTTTTGGGGGCCTTTGAATTAGGGGATTCCCTTTTTCCTGAATCCGCCCAGGTGGTGGCTTCGCTCAAGGACAAAGGACTCCGTCAGGCGGTGCTCAGTGGCGACGGTGTGACGAAAACCCGGGAGCTGGCCGCCACTCTGGGCATCGATTGGGAGCGGGCGGAAGGGCAGGTGAGTCCCTCCGGTAAAGCCGGAAAGATCAGCCAGGTGGAGCGACAGCGTCCGGTGCTAATGATCGGAAATGGCGTGAATGATTCGCTGGCTTTGGCAAAATCCTCCGTGGGCATGGTGGTGAAGGGAGCCTCAGACGCCGCCATGCGTTCGGCCGACATCTGTCTCTTGCGGGATGGGGTAGCTCCGGTGTGGAGCGCCTTTCAGCTGGCCTGGAGTACCCGACGGGCTCTGCAGCGCTGTCTGATTTTCGCAGTGATTTACAATATTGTGGGTTTGGCCCTGGCGGTTTCCGGGGCTATCACGCCGGTGGTGGCGGCACTATTGATGCCGATCAGTTCCGGAACGGTTTTGCTGTTGGCCACCCGGTGGTCGGCGGGAAAGGAGCTGGTGTGGAAGTCCTCTATTTCCTGATCCCCGTGAGTCTGCTGATGGCGGGCGGGGGGCTGGTGGGATTTGTGTGGGCGGTGCGCAGTGGGCAGTTTTCAGACCTGGCAAGCCCGGGACAAAAGCTGCTGGTGGATGATTTTGAGACGGAAGATGCTCGGGTCTCAGACAAATTGAATAGTTGATAGCGAAGTCGTTTTTCGTAAACCATATTTTTCAATGGGGTGGACATGGCAACAGAAAATGTCAAAACAACGGTCATCTATGATGACAAAATTACCCGCATGTTCATGTGGGCCACGATCCTTTGGGGTGTCGTGGGCATGACAGTGGGGGTGATCCTGGCCTTGCAGCTGGCATGGTGGCCCGCCAACGGTGGGGTGCCCTGGATCACATTCGGTCGTCTGCGCCCGATCCATACGGATGCGGTGATTTTCGCTTTTGCGGGTAACGCCTTTTTCATGGGTCTCTATTATTCGACGCAGCGTCTTTTGCAGACCCGCATGTGGTCGGATGCATTCAGCAAGATACATTTCTGGGGTTGGCAGCTCATCATTGTACTGGCGGCGGTCACCATCCCTCTCGGTATGACGCAGGGTAAAGAGTATGCGGAAATGGAATGGTGGATTGACATCTTGATCGCTGTGATCTGGGTGGTGATGACCATCAACGTGATTGCCACCCTGGCGATCCGAAGGGTCAAACACCTTTATGTGGCCATCTGGTTCTACCTGGGATCCATCCTCACCATCGCTATGCTCCATATTGTGAACGGCCTGGCGTTGCCGGTCAGCTTCACCAAGAGCTACTCCGTTTATGCCGGGGTGCAGGACGCGCTGGTACAGTGGTGGTACGGCCACAA
>JAKQGS010000189.1 GCA_029556045.1 Pseudomonadota bacterium
GGGCCATACGCAACCGTTGCCAGGCCAGTACTCCCGCCAAAGCCAGCCCACCACCCAGTCCCCACAACCATTCCATCATATTCCCCTATTGATTGATGTCGTTGGCAGGTTGCGGGCGGGGGCTAAAAATTGCAACAGCAAAACAAAAACCGCCCAGGGGGGCGGTCGCGATTAAGATGTCAATATATTCAATATTTTCCGAATGTTATTGAGGATACCCCGCCGCCACCCAAGCCTTGATCTTTTGCAGATCACCAGCGGATACATCGGGATAATTGCTGATGGGCATGCCGCCGCCTTCAATCTCCTGAATCGACTTGCTGGCTCCCGCTTTGGCACCGGCATAACTTTCCAGGTCATAGCCAGCTGTCTTTTTCGCGGTGGAATGACAGGATGCTCCCACACAGGAAGTTTTGAAAATTGGCGCAACCACCGTGGCAAAAATCAAATTTGAACCTGGCGGGGGCGGATTGGGAGTTTCATCTCCTTTAGTGCCCCCGTTATCGACTGGAGTATCATCACCAGTGTCGGCCGGAGGTGTACTGCTGCCGTCATCCTCGCTCCCGTCGGTATTATCCGTCGTTCCCCCAGCATCGCTGCCCCCTTGTTGCTGGTCTGTATTGGAGCTTTCCTGACTGGGTTTACCAGCTGATGTTCCATCTCCAGCAGTTCTACGAGTGCGGGTATTTTCCTCCGATGGCTCAAGACTGGAGCAACCGAAAGCTAAAAAAAGCATGAAACTGGTGGAGAGCAAGCGAAGTGCGGGCATAAACGGATTCCCCCTGTGATTGGCGAAGCACAAATGGCGTTAAAGCCGGCTCAAACCACTTAACGGAAGAAAAGTCTGCAAACTTGAGAGGATGTTACAAAAGTATATTTTATTGAACACTTTCAGATAGTTGTATGGCATCAAAACCCGACTATAACTCGGGAGCGATGGCACAAATTATAAACTTTTAGGCTCATACGACCGAATAGACCTCGTATAACCGAAGGTCCTGCAATCAGCAGGGACCAGAAGCAGTGAGGCCAACATGAAGTTTCGTACCCCCGTTCGTATCGGCCTGGTTGTCGCCGCGATGATGCTCATGACCCATTGTGCTCCCAGCAAAAATTCCAAGGTGGTTCCTCCCACGAACCGCAATGCGGGCGATGATGCCCAGGGCAACTCACCCCATAGCAACCAGCAAGGCCCGGCCACCCCAGTGGTTCCGGAAGACACTCTGAGCGGTGACTTAGGAGGAATGGGAGGCGAAAACGAAGGAGAGCAACAGCAGCAACAACCGCCACCCGATGGTGGGATTGTCATGCCACCAAGCTCGGGAACTGGCACCCCGGCACCGGCACCGACACCAACTCCAACGCCCACACCGACTCCCGGATCGGGTTCCACCCCCGCCTTTTTAAAGGGTAGCTGGATGAATTGTGCGTCTGGCAGCCAATTCACAGGGATCACCTATATATTTGGTGATGGCGGCAGTGGCATCATCTCGAAAAAGATCTACACGGATGGAACATGCAAGACACTGGCGGCCACACAGATTGGGGCCAAAGACAGCAAATTCACCTTTAAGGTTGGGGATTCCATCGGCACCAACACTTACAAATTTGATAAAACCACCGCTCTTTCTGTCAGCATCACCAACTATGGTGCCATCATGATCAATGGATCATCGCTTTACTTTGACAGCCAAAACGATGTCGCGGTCACGTCTAAATCCGCACCTGGCGGATCCGATGCGACACGTGCGACTTCCATAAATATGAACAAAACCTACGTGAAGCAGTAATGCGTCAAGGGGCCAAATTTCCACGCACCGGGGTGCCATTCAAGCGACAACCGTCGACCACCTGCTCATCCGAAAGAGGAGCCGGGGATCGATAGCGAAAAAACGTCGAACGCCCAGCGGGTAAAACGGCAGATCCGTTAGGCAACTCAGTCCGATGATGCCACCAGCCATCCCCATCCTGAACAGGATCATGCCATTGCCCATCCAATTCCATCGCCAGGGGAAACCGACAGGAAAAATCCCACGATTTGATGGAGACGGTACCAGGCACCACCCATTCCAATGATCCCTGCGTCCGCAAAACAAAGGATGGAGTTTCAGTGGGATTGACAGGAAACGTCGATAGAACCAGAGGTTGCTGCAGAAGAGGCCCCGCCAATCGCATCAGGGTCTTCCCTCTTTGGCTACCCTTTTTCCAGCGTGCTTCATAGTCTCCGATGTTACACACCACATCAGAGGGGCTGGCCTGAAAATTATTGCCGCTCCGTTCGGTGATTTGCATCACGTCGCTTTCATGAAGCAGATAATTCTCAAAATAAAGAGTCTTCCCCCCCTGCTGCTTCCGCTGTTGCGGACTAAACCTTATGGTCATATCTGGAGTATGGCACATGAGGAGAAGGTGATCCTGAGTTTCCACACTCAGTTGATAGGATTCACCAGTCGGTCCCCGGACCTCGTAAAGAAAGGGGTTCGTCCCATTTTCCGTCTTCCAAAGGGTTGCGGTCCACACGCTCCCATTCCCAACGGCAATAGTGCAGGGGGAACCTAGTGAAATACCGCTGATGCTACCATTGAGAGCTTTCCAATCCAGGCCAGGATTGATGATGGTGGCATGACTAAACAGACCATTGCCGCTCCAGATGTCCTGCAGGGACCGATAGGGTTCGTAACATGTTCGACGGATACGCTCCACGAGTTCGGATGACATCCCGGAAATTTCGCGGCGATTTTGAGTCATGGTGGCTTCAATCCACGCTGTATAGGTTGAAGTTCGGGTCACCAGCATGGGATAAGCATCCCCCTGACACCCCTCAAATGCGGATGTTTGCGCGAGGCCCACCTGCACAGGGGAGCCATCCTCGCTGACCGCCACAACAGGCATACCTGCATCCCCATCACAGAAAGCCGGACCCGTTGAACGGAGGTTGCCGACGCACATCATGGATGATGAAAATCGAGCGCGATCAGCTTTGGTCAGCAGGGCGCGGCATTGCCGCGGGGGGATGGTGGTCACCGTATTTTCCCGCCAGAAATCGTCATAGATTCCACCGAAGTTGGAGATATTACCCAGCCCCCCCAACACGACAGTTCCGCTACCACTTTGATCGGGGAAATTGGGGACCTGGTTAAGGGGCAACACTTCTACCGATATCGCCGCGCTATAGTTCACCAACTGCAGCAACGCCACATCATGGGCTCCCGTCAGGGGATTATAGTCGGGGTGAATCGTCACCGACTGCACAGGAATCGGGATACGTTGATCCGCTGGCAACCTCAATTGGGATCCTGCCATCACGGAAAGGGCAAATTGTCGCTTGGCAACACAATGGGCCGAGGTCATCACCATATCAGCGGCGATAAAGCTGCCACCACAACTGGGTTCAACCTCATTGGCATCCAGAATCCCGGCAACGTAGAGCGGCGCGGTAGCGGGGGTTCCCCCGATCATGGCGAGTCGTGATGAATCTGAGCGGCCGCAAGCCAGCGCCAGCCACAAAACCCATACACTAAGACCCCAATTCAAGTGTCTCATGCATCACCCCTTCGTCAGAATTTATAAGGAGCAGTCCTTGGCCGGACGAAGCCCCTACGCCTTTTGTTTCAGCTTCCACGACAAGAGTGGCGGGGTCACCAGAGTGGTCAGCATCACCATGATCACGATAGCCGCGTATAGCGCTTCATCAATAACCCGTTCGGTGCCGATCATCAGGGTTGCACCAATGGATGCAAAGATCAACCCCACCTCACCACGGGGAATCATGCCAATACCGATCAGAATACGATCGACCTTCTTTTCCAGCACCGCAAAACCACAAATCTGTTTGCCCATGATAGCCAGGGTCGTCAATACCAGGGCTATGCTGATAACAGAGCCACTGCCCAACACCTTAAGGTCCACATTAAATCCCATCATCACGAAAAAAAGCGGGCTGAAAAATCGCGATAACGGCATGATGGCCGGATGCAGAGGATCTTCATTTTTCGGAAAAAATTTTTCAAATCCCGTCCCGTCGATGATCATCCCAGCAGCAAAAGCCCCCACGATCGGCGCCAATCCCACCGCATGGGCCAGCCATGACATGAAAAAACAAAGAGCCAGGGACGAAAGCAGCAGCATACCCTGCTGCCGCAGTTTACCCGCAAAACGAAACAATAGAGGAGCCAGACGGGCACCAATCACAAAGGCCCCAATTAAAAACACAAACGCCTTGAGGGATATCATGCCCACGTCGCGCCAGGGAATTTCCGCAGCTGAGGCGCCGGCGGCATTAACGCTGGCAATGACCCCCGTCACAACCGCCAAAACCAGCAGTCCCATGATGTCGTCGATGACCGCGGCCCCCAGAATAATATGGGCTTCTTTACGATTGGATTGCCCGAGATCTTTCAAGACCCGCGCGGTGATGCCAACACTGGTGGCACAGAGGGTGGCACCCACAAAAGCATGCACATAAATGGAATGCTCAGGCATCATGATCTGCGATCCCATCCACCCCAGAGCAAAGGGTGCCACCACCCCAACGCTGGCCACCAGCAGGGCCGACCATCCCACCGTCAAAAATTCTTTGATATTCGATTCCAGACCAACTTCAAAGAGGAGCAGGATCACCCCCAACTCCGCCATGAGTTTCAGGGTTTCTGTTTGCCCCAGAAATTCAAAACCTTCAAACCCGAACAGAATCAAATTGCCCAATACCACACCGGCCATCAGTTCCCCGAGAACCGCCGACTGGCGCAGCAGGTTGGCGATATAGGCACCAAATCGTCCCGCCATCAGCAGAATGGCGAGCCCCAGCAGCACGTTGGGAAACTGCCCACCGTCACCTGCAGCCAGAGCCACTTCGGACACGACGATACCCATGATTGCAATACCCCAGCGCATGGTGATAGGCCCCCATTGCTTCATCATGTCACCGCCTCATCGCATGAAATTTCTGCAACAGCCCCAAAGCCCACTGGGGGGCATGGGCTTTTTTCCACACACCTGCCGCATACTTATTGGCTTCCACAAAGGTGGGATAGGCGTGAATGGTTCCTAGAATGCGATTCATGCCAAAGCCATTCTTCATGGCACTCACATATTCCGAGATCAGCTCCCCCGCCAGATGGGAGACGATGGTAGCCCCCAGGATTTTATCGGAGCCGGGTTTGGTCAGCACTTTCACCATGCCGTGATCCTCTGATTCCGTGATCGCACGATCAAGATCGTCCACATGATAACGGGTCACTTCATAGGGAATGCCTGCTTCCCGTGCGGATTTCTCCGTGTGACCGACCGTGGCAATTTCCGGATCCGTGAACGTTGCCCATGAAATAACGCTATAGTCCACCGCAAATTTTTTGAATGGGGAGAACAAACCATTCACGGCGCAGTACCAGGCCTGATGGGACGCTGTGTGGGTAAACTGATAAGGACCCGCCACATCACCGCAGGCAAAAATGTGTTTCTGCGCCGTCCGGAGATAAGGATCGACTTTGATGGTACCGTTAGGATTCAATTCAATACCCAGCTTATCCCAGTCGATGCCAGCGGTGTTGGGTTTACGGCCAGTTGCAAAAATAATTTCATCGAAGGGCAAGTGTGTGGTTGCCCCTTTTTTATCACGGCATAACAATATTTTCTCCTGCTCCTCCCGGATGATCTCCTCCCCCACCACGCCGTTCAGCAGATGAATGCCTTCCTGACGAAAACGATCGATGACGATTTGCGCCACATCATCGTCCTCACGTGGCAGGATACGATCCGCCAGATCAATCTGGGTCACATGAGAGCCCAGTCGACGAAAAGCCTGCGCCATCTCACAGCCGATAGGCCCACCTCCCACCACGATCAGACGCTTGGGCAGCTCCTTCATCTCCCAAAGGCTTTCCGAAGTCCGGTACGTCACTCCGTCAAGGCCCTTGATAGGCGGTACAAAGGGGGATGCTCCCAGGGCCAGCACGATATTTTTAGTTTTCAGCAGCCGCTGTCCCACCCTGACCGTGTAGGGATCCACAATTTCCGCATGCCCATGGATGCACTCCACCCCCAGGCCGGTATACCGCTCGACGCTATCGTGAGGTTCAATCATGCGAATCTTTTCATGCACCCGCTTCATGACATCCGCGAAGTCAAAATCAAACTGCACATTTTTAACGCCGAGTTCCTTGTGCCTTCGCAGTTCATGCATATAGCGGGCGGTGCGGATCAGAGCTTTGGAAGGAACACAGCCATAATTCAGGCAATCCCCCCCCATTTTAGAGCGTTCAATCAGGGCGACCTTGGCTTTAACGGCAGCTGCAATATAGGCACTGACCAGCCCTCCGGCACCGGCTCCGATCACCACCATGTTGTACCGTTCGCTCATGGAAAACCCCTTTCATTTACCGCAGCAATGGGCTAATGTTTTCGCCACAATTACAGAATGCTTTGAATTTATTATTAAATTGCAGGTATGAAGTATTTTATCCGGTTTCACGGGTACAGGTAAACCCTGAGTCCCCCTAAACTGGCACCGAGGTTTCCGACATGCCACCAAAACTCCAGGGAGGCGGCTGGCACTCCCTCGTTTATACATTGAAAATGGGCCGAAAAGTGGGTTTCACAAAACTGTGGAAGGCCATGAACACCCGCAATGCCTGCAAGACCTGCGCCCTCGGTATGGGAGGGCAAAAAGGCGGCATGCGGAACGAGCTGGGGCACTGGCCGGAGGTCTGCAAAAAGTCCCTGCAGGCGATGGTGTCGGACATGCAGGGAAAAATTTCGGAAAATTTCTTCCGAACCTATAGCATCGATCAACTGCGCACATTGTCCCCCCGCGAGTTGGAAACGGCCGGTCGTCTGACCTTTCCCATCTATAGGGGCCCCCAGGATACTCATTATCGCCCCATCAGCTGGGATGAAGCCATGGGAATGGTGGCCGGAAAGCTGCGGGCCACCACCCCCGAACATAGTTTTTTTTATTTCAGTGGCCGCTCTTCCAATGAAGCGGGCTTTCTGCTGCAACTGATGGCCCGCGCCTACGGCACCAACCACGTCAATAACTGCTCCTATTACTGTCACCAGGCCTCCGGTGTGGGTTTGAACCGGGCGTTGGGAACCGGCACCGCCACCGTCAGTCTGGACGACGTGGAGCATTGTGATCTGTTTGTTCTGATCGGTGGCAACCCCGCCTCCAATCACCCCCGCCTGATGAGCTCCCTGATGCGGCTGCGACGCCGGGGTGGCCATGTGGTGGTCATCAATCCTGTCAAGGAGCCAGGTTTGGTGAAATTTGGTATCCCCTCTGATTTGCGCAGCCTGCTGTCAGCCACCAGGATATCCGGCCACTATATTCAGCCAAAGATCGGTGGTGACATCCCCCTGCTTTACGGCGTGATGAAATGCCTGCTGGAGGATCTGGCCTCCCTTGATCAAAACTTTTTGCGCATTCACACCGAGAAC
This sequence comes from Pseudomonadota bacterium, assembly GCA_029556045.1. The sequence goes on from JAKQGS010000189.1 coordinate 7,435, forward strand.
TGGGAATCGTTTCGGGAACACCTGCATCAGATGACCTGGGACGAGATTTTGGAAAAATCCGGCGTGCGCAAGGAGTCGATCCGTCGCCTGGCAGACATGTACCGCAAATCACAGAACACCATCTTTGGCTGGACCATGGGCATCACCCATCATCGTCATGGGGTGGAAAATGTCGAAGCCATCGTCAACCTGGCCCTGACCCGCGGTATGGTGGGAGGCAAACACCGGGGCCTTTTGCCGATCCGCGGCCACAGTAACGTGCAGGGAATTGGATCCATGGGCGTGGTGCCGGAGCTTAAACCCGAAATTTGGCAGGCACTGCAATCCATGGGAATTCAACCGCCCACTTTTGCAGGGTACGACACCATGGCCTGTATGGATGCCTCCCATCGCGGTGACATGGAGTTTGCCTTCTGCCTGGGTGGCAATCTATTCGGCAGTAATCCTGATGCCCGCTACGCTGCGGAGGCCATGAGTCGGATTGGTACCGTGGTTTACCTCAACACCACACTAAACACCGGCCATGCCTGGGGCACCGGCCACGAAACCCTTATCCTGCCGGTGCGAGCCCGTGATGAGGAGAACCAACTGACCACCCAGGAATCCATGTTTAATTATGTACGTATCAGCGAGGGGGGACCATCCCGCCATGCTGACCTCAGGAGCGAAGTGGAAATCATTGCCGCCCTGGCCTCCCGCGTGATTCCTCCCATGAGCACCACCATCGACTGGGGGTCCCTCAGTCGACACGACAAGATTCGCGAGCTGATCAGTCGCATCATCCCGGCCTATCGTGACGTGCAAAAGGTGGATCGTGAAAAGCAGGAGTATCAACTGCCAAACCGGGTTTTCCACCAACCACAATTCCCCACCGCCAGTGGCAAGGCGCGGTTCCATTGTCATGCGCTGCCGGATACGGCATTTGACGATAAACGGTATCTTAAGATGATGACGATCCGCTCCGAGGGGCAATTCAACACCGTCGTTTATGAGGAAGAGGATCAATACCGCGGTCAGACCCGCCGCGATGTCATTTTGCTGCATCCGGACGACATCAAAAGACGCAATCTCCGCCCAAATCAGAGGGTACAGGTTAAAAGCGCCACCGGTACCATGGACAATATTCTCGTGCGTCCGTTTGACATCACTCCCGGCTCCGCCGCCATGTACTACCCGGAAGCCAATGTGCTGGTGGGTCGGGAGTTGGATCCCCTGGCCAAAACACCAGCCTTTAAATCGTGTCTGGTGGAAATTTTGCCAAATGTTTAGAAATAACTTCTAAGGAACGTCCTAATTTTGAACAACACATGTCATCGAAAGCGTATACTCCCCCGCCTCCCAGTCAAAAAGGTACACTGAGTGGAGTTTACCATCCCGCTTTTTAAGTGAAACCCTTTGGGGGGCGTACAATTGTTCACCACGATAGGTGACCTTACGCTCGCCTGCCAGACGCAATCGTTCACCCACCTGTTCCAACACCTTTTGCCGCACAACATGGACGGGATTGAGGGTATATCGGAATTCAAAAACCACGGCGGATCCCGGCACGGTGCCTCCCGTCAGGACGACGTCCATACTTTGTTCCGTCACATCCACCTGAATCTGGCAGGGCAGGCCATAAAAATTGCTGTGCCCGTCAAAGCGCCAGGAGCCGGTGCCCCCCATGAAATTTTCAGTTGCCGCACGGGCTACTTCTTTGGGGCTTTCCTGAGCCCAGGCCGCTGGGCTACCAGGCATTACCAGTGCGAGAAAAAGGCTAACGAAAATTCGATGGAGAAATTTCATATGATTGAATTCCTTCGATTAAAGAGCTGGGGAAACGGTGGTTTCCTGATCCAGCAGTGCACGATAAACATTCAGTCGTCCGCCCGTGACGATCAGCCCGCGCATGGATGGCTTCTGGTCGACTGAGCCTAAAATTCGCCGTCGAATCTCCTCAATGCTGGCATCAGGTCGCAAGGATTTGATCAGGGCAACAGCCCCCACAACAAAAGGCGCGGCCATGGAGGTTCCGTTCATATCGTTAAAGCGGGTTTCACTGACTGTTGAAAGAATTCCCATACCGGGAGCCACGAGATCGACGGTTTCCTCTCCGTAATTGCCGTAGCCCACCAATTCATCATTTTCATTGGATGCTCCAACAACCAAAACATTGGGAAGCCGGATCGACGCTGGATAGTTATTGGTCTCTTCATCGTTGCTGTTGCCGTCATTACCGGATGCTATCACCAGCATATGCCCTTGCTGGTGAGCTTTTTGGAAAATATCTGTCCAAAGTCTTTTCTCCGTATCGTCACCGGGTCCACCCCAGCTGTTATTGGATACGTCAAATCTCATTTTGATGGCATATTCCACTGCAGCAGCCGCGGCATCGAGGGTGCCCGCTCCCCATGCGTCGAGGAATCGCAGGGGCACGATGCTGACGTTCCAATTCAATCCCGCCATGCCAAAGCCGTTGCCACCGCGCGCACCGATGGTGCCTGCACAATGGGTGCCGTGACCACTTTCATCGATGGGATTATTATTATCGCTTTGAAAGTTCCAACCCCGCCAATCATCGATGTAACCGTTGCCATCATCGTCGATGCCGTTGGTATTTTTGGGTTGCCCCTGCTCATCGAGCCCTGTCTCGCCGGGATTTTGCCAGATATTGTCCGCCAGATCTGGATTACGATAATCCACACCGCTATCGATCACCGCCACTGTGACATTTTTAGATCCAGTGGTTAAAGCCCAGGCCTCCGATGCCCTCACCGCTTCTAATGCGTACTGCCGCCAGGCCATGGGATCGTCCGGCGTCACCGCTTTCTGGTTGAGTCGGATCACCCGGTTTTGCACCACATAATCCACTTCGGGCATAGCCTGCAACCTGGCACGCAACTTCTGATCACTGTTGGCATCAGCCATCAGCTGATTCTGCCGCACCAATGCGGCATTCAAGGATGGGTAGCGTCGCACTGTTTCCAGACCCAGCTGGCGGGCTGGATCAGCGAAAGGAACCCCTGCACGATAGCGGACAATAAACTCACCCCGGATGAATTCTGGACCCGGTCCCAATTGTGCAGGTCGCTTTTTGAACTCCTCCGCTCTGAGGGCAGAAACCTCGCCCCCCCCCAAGATGATCGAGGTGCAGACCGATGCAATAACCACGAACGACGAAACCTGTCTGTGTTTCATCCTGAATACCCTTCCATGCTGGCTCAATACTGAGACCGGACTATACATGGCTGGCCAGTCAGGCAAAATGATTTTTTAAATTTTTCTTTACAATGGATTATTTTCAAATGATTTAGGGTAGTTAAATACAAAACAATCCCGCGAGCCTCTGGAGTTCTACCCCTCTAGTCGCGTCTGAATGTGAATCGGCCCCGACATGGCTTTGTGGACAGGGCACTTGTTGGCAATTTCCAGCAGCCGTTGCCGTTGCTCGTCGTTCAAGGGTCCATGCAGTTCAACTGCCCGATCGATGCCAAAGACCTTTTTTTCGTCGGGATAAGTCCGCTTGAGACGAACCACCACCCCTTCCAGAGGCCACTTTTTGAGGTTGGCGTACATACGCAGGGTCATGGAGGTGCAGGCACCGAGGCCCGATAATACAAAATCAAACGGCGCCATTCCCCGATCAACGCCCCCCATGGAAACCGGTTCATCCGCCCAGAGCCGATGCCGTTCAGCCGTCACGGTTTGGGTCAGTGACCTTTGCCATTCCGCGACTTCCACCGGTCTGTCATGATGCCCCTCCGCCTCTGGAACCGGAGGAAGTTGCGCATGAGGTGCCTGACCAAGCCACCCCACGATAACATCCACAATGCTGACGGCAGCCGCGGGCGAAAATGCGTTGGTCAATGATGCCAGCCCCAGGATGCTCTTGGGTTGCCCCATTTCCCGATACCAGACTTCAGCGGCATCTATCGCCGCCGGCTGCATTCCGTGCAGAATCAAAAACGGCAGGGTATGAGCTTTCATGGCCTGAATCGCCTCCGCCGACGCGGGCAGGTCGATGCCAACCATGGGTAGACCATGGGCGGTATCCAAGCCCTTAAGACCGCCCACACCGTGACAGAGCACCAGCCGGGGGTGCGGGAATCGTTCCGGCCACTGTCGTAGCATCTCGGGAATATCGCCAGCGTCCCGTATACCAGCGTTGGTTCCCCCCTCCACCCGCACAACCCCGAATCCTCGGGCAACCAGAGAAAGTGCCAGATTGTGGACCGCATCGGGACCGTTGGCATGCAAAGGATCCATAACCAAAAGCGCCGTGCTGAAGGGCCGTTCTCCCACCGACAGCAGCGCGCCCTGGATTTCACGACCGCTGCTCAAATTCCATCGATGTTGTCCTAAATTCATATGTCCCTCCGAGAGAATCGCTCTCTCAAGCGATAAAACCGTCACCGTCCTGCGCCATATGGGCATGGGCTTCGATAAAGGCGATGATCTGCCCTGCCACATCGATCCCGCTGGCTTTTTCAATACCCTCCAGCCCTGGAGATGAATTCACTTCAATCACCACCGGCCCCCGGTGAGAACGCAGGATATCCACACCCGCCACACCCAGACCCATGGTTTGTGCGGCCCGAATGGCGGCCTGCCTCTCCTCCTCCGTGATTTCAATGGCTACTGCTTTGCCGCCACGGTGAAGATTCGACCGGAATTCACCATCTTTGGCCTGGCGCAGCATGGAGGCCACTACTTTTTGACCCACCACCAGACAGCGGATGTCGGAGCCGCGGGCTTCTCCGATGTACTCTTGCACCAGAATATTGGCATCAAGATCCCGAAAGGCTTCAATCACCGATGCAGCAGCATGCGGCGTTTCCGCCAAAACCACACCGATCCCCTGGGTTCCCTCCAAAAGTTTCACCACCAGGGGCGCGCCTCCCACGATCTGGATGAGACCAGCCACATCTTTGGTGGAGTGGGCGCATCCGGTAACCGGCAACCCAACGCCGTTCTTTGCCAGAATCTGCAGGCAGCGCAGTTTATCCCGCGCCCGCGAAATGGCCTGCGATGTATTGGCGGTAAAAACCTTCATCATTTCGAATTGCCGCACCACCGCCGTTCCGTAAAACGTATGCGTCGCACCGATACGGGGAATAATCGCATCAAAATTATGCAACGAACGTTCCCGGTAGATCACCTGGGGACGCTGGGAGGTGATGTTCATAAAACATCGGAGATAGTCGATCACTTCGACATCATGGCCCCGCTGTTTCGCCGCCTCCACCAGGCGGGCGGTGGAGTAAAGTGATGTCTTGCGGGACAGGACCGCGATTTTCATGGGTGCCTCTTGGAGCGGGATGTTTTAGACGATGTCAATTTTTTGGGGCCGCCAGCCTTGGACCGGGTGGACTTTTTGCGGGCAACTTTCCGTAACATAAAGCTGCGACCAGGATTCACCAGATAACGGCTTTTAATCGCCTGCCGGCCCAGCAGCATGCGAAATCCCATCTCATCCCGTGAAATTAAGGTTAACTCCACCGCCACTTCATCATCACCAAGCTGTACGATGGTTTCAATCACGGGTCGCAGGGTGCGTTTGCCTCCGGAATTTTTCACATAGCGCCATTCCAGCAGAGGCGCTTCGCAGGAGACCACGCGATGACTATCCTTCTGCAGAGGATGGACTTCAAACAGCACAAATTTTCGCCCCCCCCGGTTTTCAAAGCGAATATTGCTGGCGTGCAGGCAAGAAGTGCGGGCACCGGTGTCCACTTTGACTTTGATGCGCTCAATGCCGAGCTCCGGGAGCCTGAGCCATTCCCGCCAGCCGATGACGGTTTCGGTCATACCTTATCCTCACTGCCAGACAATAAGTAGGGCTTTTCATCCCGCCAAAGCTCATCCAAGGACTCCCTTTGCCGGATCAATCGCACCTGATCTCCATGCACAAGAACTTCCGGAGGTCGAGGACGGCTGTTGTACTGCGAAGTCATAGCCATGCCATATGCTCCCGCGCATCCCAGAACCATCAAATCCCCCTCCTGGAGCCCCTCCGGAAAGGATCGATTCTCAGCCAGGATATCCCCGGTTTCACAAACCGGCCCCACTAGATCCGCCTGAAAAGCCGCTCCGGTCCTGGTGGCACCCGCCACCGTCAGAGGATGGTAGGCATCGTAGAGTGTCGGACGAATCAAATCCGTCATCGATGCATCCACCACCACGAAATTCCGATGGGGGTTGCGTTTGATGCCGACCACCTGCATGAGTAATCCTCCTGCTTCCGCCACCAGCGAGCGACCGGGTTCAATCACCAGATGCAGTCCGGTCGGGCGCACCAACTGAATCATCATCGTTGCATAGGCCGTAAGATCCGGTGGCTCCTCGTCCCGGTACCGGATGCCAAGACCACCCCCCGCATCCAGATACCGCAAGGGATAACCGCGGCCTTTGATCTCATGCGCGAGTTTAACCAACTGTTCCACGGTGCGACGAATCGGATCCAACGAAAGGATCTGGCTGCCCACATGACAGGACAAACCCGTTAGTTCTAGGTGAGAGAGTTTCTTCATCTCCTTGAGGGCCTCGTCCAACTGATCCACCGGCAGGCCAAACTTGGAGCTGTGCAAACCGGTCTGGATTTTGGCGTGCCCACCACCACCGATATCAAAGTTCAAACGCAAAAATACCGGAGCCGTACGACCAAGTTCTGCCGCCACCGCCTGCAGATTTCGCAGCTCAAATAACGACTCCACATTGATGGCCATGACACCAGCCGACAGGGCGGCTCTCAACTCCTCCCGCCCCTTCCCAACCCCCGCATAGACTACCCTGCGGGTATCAACCCTTGCCAGTTGCACCCGGCGCAATTCCCCGCCGGAGACAATATCGGCCCCCAGTCCTGCCGCAAAAATCCTCTGCAGGAGACTCAGGTTCCCATTGGCTTTGACGGCATAACAGATTGTGGTGGGATAGGAAGCAAACGCGTCCTGATAGGCTTTGATGCGTGCATCCAGGATCGCCTGCGAATATATGTAGCAGGGGGTTCCCCACCGCTGCTGGATTTCCCGCAATTCGACCCGCTCACAGCGCAACGAGGAATCCTCGATGTCAAAGGGGGCGTTCATTCCTCAAGTCTTTGATCCGGTATGTTCCAGGGGACGCCCAACCCCTTCGTAATAAAATCCCTGCCGACGCAAGGTTTCAGGTTCAAATTGATTGCGCAAATCAAAAATCGCCCGTCCCTTCATCAACGATGCCGCCTTTTTCCAATTTGGCCGGCGATACTCGCGCCACTCCGTCACCAACACCATGGCGTCAGCACCCTGTAGGGCGTCATAGGAACTTTCCGCATAGGACAGCCCCTTTTGCTCCCCAAACTCACGGACAAAGGATTTCATGGCCTCCGGATCGTGCGCCACCACTTTGGCCCCCCAATGGAGCAGCCGTTGAATGATGATGGCTGCGGGGGTTTCCCGCACGTCA
>JAKQGS010000198.1 GCA_029556045.1 Pseudomonadota bacterium
ACCAACGCCGCCGAACAACATTTCAGCGCCGTCACCCAAACCCTCTGCTCCATCGTCTGCGCCTGCGCCTGCTCCCGCAACGGCTGCGCAGAAGCCGGCGGCTCCCGCGGCCAAACATCCGCCCAAACCCGCTGGCCATAGAACGTCCCCTGCCAAATCAACGGCACCAGCACCGAAAGAGCCGCCATCCCCTGCCGTGGAAGATCTGCCGGAGATTGGCAACGAGGCTATACCCGAAAAGAAAAAAACGACGCGGCGGGGTCCCCGACGTCGTCGTTAAAAGTTGATCAAAGAATTTATTTCTTAAAAATGGATCCATAGAGGTCATAACGGGTCCCCTCCTGCTTGCGATACAGCATGAGGGCGGTGCCTTTGCGATCCCACGCCAGCACCGGGCTATTTTCGCTCCGATCGGTATCCTTACCGGCAAGATTCAAATTAGAGACCGCGGCTTTGGTTGACCAGACGCCGTCTTTGAACTGGGCCCACATGGGAGCCGTCGTAGCCCCGTTGTTTTCCAGCCATGCGGTGACAAACATCCCATTATCTTGAGCAAACACCCCTGCCGCTGTGGAATAGGCACTCTGAGTGCCCTGGTTGACCTGCACCGCATTACTCCAGGTTTTGTTCGCGGCTGTGTAATAGGAACTCCACACCGCTTTTTCCGCCGTGTAATTAAACCACACCGCCATCACATTGCCCTGCGCATCCGCCGCCATCTCCGCATTCCACGTCTGGCCCAGGGTTTGATTCTGGTTCAGCTGCTGAATGGTCGTGTAGTTTTCCCCGCTGGAGGTGAAATAAAGTTTAGTTTGTCCTGCGTCAGTCTGTCCCCAAAGTACCATCAAACGCCCCTTGCCATCAGCATCCACGGACAGTGAGCTGATGGATCCCGTCAGGGCGGGGCCTAACTGCACCGGAGCATTCCAGGTATTGCTGGTTGGGTTGTAAGTTGCCACAAAGGGACCACCCATTGATGCCGTGGCAGGTCCATAGGCCACAATCACCCCGCCGGTAGCATCACAGGCAATGAGCGGATAAAGGGTGGCCACATCCGCCGACACCCGCACCGGTGTTCCCCACCCGGTTCCGGACTTATAACGATTCACCCACACCCCGTGGTTCGTCTGCATCCATGCCGCCACCACATCGCCACCGCAGTTACTGGCCACCATTGGGTGGTACTCATGAAAACTGCCGCCTGTCGTGCTGACGATTCCAGGAGTGGAGAGGCTCCAGCCCACGTTGGGTGTATAAACCGATGAATAAACGTCGAGGTAATTGGTTTCAGTGCCACCAACCCCGTATGAATCCCACACCACAACCCCTTCGCCGGAGGCTGTATAGCCGATGCTGATGGAAAACACCGGTTGAATATCCGCCCCTGGCAGAGTGGCAAGCGGCAGCGACTGCTGCCAGAATCCCTTGCTGTAGGCTTTGCCCCACACAGCGAATTCCCCGCCGGACATCTGCCCCCAGGCCACCAATGCGGAATCCTCGCCGTTAAAAACCGCCGTGGCTTTGGTGGCGTCGCTATCGTTATTGTTCTCGAGTAGTGTCGCCTGTGCCCAGCCCGCTGTCGTCTCGGTTGTGGTCGTTTTGGCCGCCGCCACCTGCTCGTCATAGCAGGTTTTATAGGTGGCCTGACCTGCTGCCTCCGCCAGTTTTTCCTTGGGCACCAGACTGAACTGACCATAGGTGATGGTGTCTGCTAACACCTTCACAAGGCACTGGCAGGCCATATGATTGTCCGGCTTGGTGGCATCTCCCTTGAACTGCAGGCAGAGCACCATGGCATCCCCCCGCTCCTGGTCGGTCCAAGCTGAACTGGTCTGACTCCCAGCCTGCGCACTTTCCGAAGGTGTTGGAGCTGCAGGTTTGCGAGCCCCCGTGGCGGGCTGCTTGCAGGCAACCCCAAAAACAAGCGGGATCAATACGACGACACCCAGGCGGTGAAAACCATGATTGAACATGCCCCGGCCCCTTATCATTTGGTAAGATTTGCCTTGATTTTACCACAAAATGATTTGCTTACCCTAGCCGCGCCACTATGACGATGGTCCGATCCCCCAAGAGTTTCGACGACATCTCCCTGCTTAAGACCTGGATTCATAGGTAAATATGCGCAAAAAATATTTTTATTTAATTCCCCCTCAAAACTGCCGAAAAGGAAACTGGATCGCTTCGACCTTAAAACTCTGAAAGAGGCCAAGCCTATGCGACACCCAAAACATTTCAGGAAGTCCACCCTGTTTGGTTTTTACCGGCAATGGTTATGGGTGCCGACAATCGGGCTAGCCCTTATGGCGGCAGCTTGCAATAAGCAGGATGGTGGTCGTAACCAGACCGGTGGATCTCCCTCTGGGACAGAAAACAGTCCAGATGACGGCACCACACCGGACGGAGGCGGTGATACGCCTACCGGAGATTCCAAAAACGCCACATCGATTCGGGCGGAAGACCTACCGACCACCGAACTGTTTACCAAAATAGCCGTCCAGGACAACTGCGTCACCGCCACGTTCACCGCCCTGGCGGATACCGAGCCGGTTGCGGACGCGGAGATGGTGTTTTCCTTCACCGCAGATCCGGGGGGTGATGACACCGGCAAGGTGGAGCCCGCCACCGCCAAAACCAACGCTGAAGGCCAGGCGTCCACCACTTACTGCAGCGGCGACACCGAAACAAAAGTTATCATCATCGCCAAAGCGGCGGATCTATCCGCCAACAGCGGCGAAATCACTGTCAAACATAAACCTGTCTACGTATTCTCCTACGTCAAATCCGACGCCCCCATCGTGGTGGCTCCCGCTCCTGACGCCCCCCCCCGAGGACAAGGGGGTGATCAAACTCAATCTGATCGATTCCGGCCCCAACGACTGCACCTATCTCTATTACAAGCTCAGCAAGTCGGAAGTCCCAGTCGTTGGAGCTACGGTGCAGTTTCGCACACAGGTGGACTTTCCCAAAGGGGCCAAACTGGCGAAAAAAGCTGACCCGGCACTGGTACAAACTGAAACCGCCACCCAGAAGAAATACGCTTACTACTTTTCCACCAGCAACGTTTCCGGCGAGTTTGCGGTACCGGTTTGTGCTGGTGTATCCCTGGGAACCATGTTGGTCAGCGCCACTTATACCGATGATGAAAACAAATCATTTTCGGCGCAGTCACCGGTCATCAGTATCACCTCCGGCCTGACCAACTGGCAAAACATGTCCCTCACTTACGATCCGAAAAATGCCAAAACACTGCGGGGGTACTTCAATACCAACAGCGACCACATCCATCCATTTACCGTCAAACTCGGAGCGCGGCAGGATGGTGATCCCATTAGCGAATACCCGGTAGCGGTGGCGGCGGAAACAGGGAAATTAGTGCTCGCCAACGGAGGTATGCCCGATCAGCTCATGGGAACCGTTGGACTCAGCATGCAGGCACTGCACATGGTGGACTACCGACCTTATCAGGTGAATATTTTTGGCGCCAATAACCAATACCCCGATGCGCAAACACGCTGCGATGCCCGCCAGATTGCGGACGCCGGCGGCATTCTCTATAAAAACCTCGCGAAAAACTGGCGTTCCACCCTGGTTTACATGGTGCGAGGGCAGGAGTCGTACCACGACGCCAACCGCAATGGCAAATATGAGGCCGGAGGGGATGGATTCTGGGATAAAAACCAAAACGGTTACTACGATACCGGGGACCTGATCACCTACGATGCCGGCAATGACAACAAGGTGGACATGAATGGCGAGTGGTTCATCGATCTCCCCGCCCCTTTTATCGATGTGGACGAGGATGGCAACTATTCTGCGAACAAGGACATTTTGATAGGCGATGAGTACTTCGCCCCCAACGGCAAGCGGGACGCTGATGCCCTGTTATGGAAATATGACTACATACCGATCTATATGGGAACTTCGTTCTACGCCATGCTGCATGCGGAAGTGAAAGCGGATCTTACGGATTATACGGATACTATTGGTACCAACTACTTTGCTGCGCTCGATGCCCTCGATCTGCGCAACGGTCAAGCCACCGCTCTGTTCACCAGCAATGTTGGCTCAGCTGAACTATTTGGTGCTGGAGCACCAGCGAGCACCATCATTAACCCGGCCCATGTGGCCCGTTATATTTTTGCCCATGGTGTATGTGGCAACCCTCTCCCAGGCGATTCGGAATTGAATATCACCTTTCGCACAATATCAGCCCCGCTATATGGGGATCGGGTGTTTACTGGTCACTTCTATACCCAGGGAGGCGACCTAATCCGTGAACCGAGCCGTCGTTTGCTAAGGGACGCCACCGGTAACAGCAGCTCTCACATCAACTTTAACGTAGTAGATCATCCCGCCAGTGAGGCCGGCTTTCCGGTGGAATTTCATTTGCGAACCACCGGCTGCGTAAATCAGTGCACAGGGGTTATTGCGACCGATGGATTTGCCTGCGATGGTCGTGTCGACGAGGTGAATCTCACAGTGGACACCGACACCACCACTCAAATCATGTCGATCCCACCCGTCGCCACCTGTACATGCGGCGTTGGTGCCGTCTTAAAACGAGGGGTTTGCGAATGCACTGCAGGCTTGCAGCCTAACAGCTCAAACACAGCTTGTGAAGTCCCGCCACCTTGATGGATACATAGGGAGGTGAGGCTGCGGAAATATCCGTTGTTTCCCAACGCTTCCCTTGTAGGTTTCCCGCAAGCTTAATAACCCGGCCCTTCAGCTTAGGGCCGGTATTATTGCCTCAATTTCACCTTGGATAATTGGCCGTCCACACACAGAGTTCCTTCATCGGCAGCCTTTTCTTTGACCCAGCCGGTGGCTTCCGGATCGTAGACGAACGGGATATGCAGAACCGCCAGAGCGGGGCCTGAGCCGGTTTGTTTTTGTGGTTCAAATACACAGAGGACATCATCCGTAGGGACTTCGTCACTGCCGAAGGGGCCAGGACGCAGCGATGGTTTGGGAATGGTGATGTTGCAAGCGTCGTCTTCCGCGGGAGCCGTCACTCCAAATTCGGCAGCGACCTGGGCCATAGTCAGGGGAAACTGCCCACCCTGGGCCGCCTGCAGGTTGGGCACGTTGCGGCAAAAGATGAGTTTGTTCGCCCCTTCCGCCAGGTCTTCCTCCCACACGGATTTGCTGATGGTTGCGTCGCTGGTTTTAACCGTGAACTGGTTGTAGACCACTTTCGGGCGGAAGCCAAAGGTGATGTTCCGACGGACGTCCTGGTCATCCCCTTCGGGGGTGCTGACGGATACAGTGGTGCCGCCAGCGGTGGCGGTAAAAGAGTTCCACATATGGTTATGTGTTTTGTAGGAAAAGGTGCCCTCGGCAGCCGATTCATCACCATCGGCATTATCCCGTCCATCTTCACGATCCTCGCCACCTTCAATGATATTGCCACGGTCTGCGATGACCTTGAAGTTGATGGCGGGAATCCCTTTGCCTTGCAGGCCGCGGAAGTATTTAAAATAGTCCCGCTGGTCTTCAAACACGATCACCACGTTGCCATCGGCGGCTCCAGCGGCAGTTTTCACCTTTTCATAGACTTGGACATACTCGTCTAGATCGCGGGGATAATAAACGCTGATGCCCAGAAAACGGGGGCCATTCACACCAGGAACCGTCAGTCCCTGCACCAGAAAAGCACCACCGGCGGTCAATTTTTTGCTGGCGGGATTATTAAAACCGATCCACTCCTGATAGTCATTGTTGGACATGTTTTTCAGATGTGGAATATTTTCCACCAAGAATGGGAAATGCCATTCATACATGCCGGTGTTTTGAAAAAACAAACCCTGCGGGCTGTCGCCGAAATCGTAGGTGTATTTGACAAATTCTAGATTGCCATCGATGCGGGCCATGGACTTGTAGGAGGCAACATCGTCCAGGGAGACTTTGAATTTGGTCGCACCTCCGTCCGCCAGGACCGGTGTGGTGAAAAGAGTCACAAGGAGTGATATCATACTGTATTTATTGAATTTCATAGTTTCCTCGCAGGTTGTGGCCGAGTCAATGCCATTGATCTATAGCGGATGATTTTAAATATATCAATGTAATTTTAATGTTAGCCATATAGCCAAGATATAATGCGCTAAAATGGCATGATTTCATTAACGTAATAATAAAGATTCTTTAATAAAATATTCTATACCCGATACGATTCCTGCGGATTACCCGCTATAAGGCCCCACCCCAACTTGGGAGAGTCTGGTCATGTCGCACCCCAGGAACCGAGCCTACGCCTACTTCAGCGACTTTTTTCACACCCGCGATGTGATTCTAATCGCAGCCCTGGTCGCACTGGCTGTGTATATGGCCCTCGGTTTGGCTTTCCCAACCGATATGGCTCCCTACCTGATGGTGTTTGACCTTTTGATTTCCGTGGTGGAGGGAACGGAGTGGTTCCTGCACGATCCGCAGCGATCTTCGTCCCACCGCCTGACGGTCTTGAACGGTCTGTCCATTGTGCCGTTTGCAAGCCTCGCGGTCATCCTGTCGCTGCCGCGGCCTTTCGCCTATCTCTTGATGGGGACCCATTTTTTGCGTCTGCCCGCGTTGATAAAACGTTACCAGGAGCGTCGCGGTAGCCGCCTGATATCCCGACCGCTGATGGCTGGCGCTATCCTTGGCAGTGTGTTTCTCATTATCCACTTTTTTGGCTGCGCCTGGCTGGTGCTCAATCCGGAGTGGGAGCGGGCGGATAGCATAGTGGCCTACAACAAGGCTTTGTATTACGTGGTCACAACCCTGACCACGGTGGGGTATGGGGATATCACCCCCACCACCAATGCTGGCCGAATTTTCGCCATGTTTAATATGCTGCTGGGGGTTGGTGTGTTCGGGGTGGTGATCGGGCAGGTATCGCAGTTCATCATCGAATCCGACAAACGCAAGGAGGGCATGAAGCAGAAGTTGGAAGCCCTCACCTCTTTATTTGACCACTATAAGATTCCACCGGATCTGCAGAATGAGGTCTTCCGTTTTTATCAGCATGTGCTTTCCAAAAAAGTCAGCGACGACGAGGAAAAGGTGCTGGCGGAATTGCCGCACAAGCTACAGGCTGAGATGACTCTGTATATGAACATGAGACCCATATCTCAGGTTTCCCTGTTTACAGGTGTGTCCGACGCCTGCCTTAAATCGGTGGCTGGCAGGATGGTGCAGGTTGATTATGCCCCGGGAGAGGCCATCATCCGCAAGGGTGACCAAGGTGCCGAAATGTACATCATCCTGCACGCTTTCAATTACCCACAAGTTTCATTCCAATCTCCACGCCAATTTGAATTTCGCTCAAACGTGCCATCCCGCGCCACATGACTATGTTGCCGGGCGGCGGATCATGAGCTCGTGCGAGATAGCCACCGAGCTTTGCAACCTTCAAAATATAGTCTGATAAGTCCTTTCGTCTTATTACGGGATCGTCTGGTTTTAGCATATCGAGAATCTTCATCTCCTGCTCAGACAGAACTGCTTGTGGCGGCAGTTTATCGGAGGCACGGTTCATCATTGTCATCCAAAAAACCCGCCAAGCTAAGATGCTATAAACAGCGATGAGTTTGCACAAAGACTCAGCGGTCCGCAGCTTCGAATCTTCGACTTTGCATCCCGATTTTAATATTTTAAAGAACACCTCGATTTTCCATCTCAGTGCATACCACTCTAGCTTCTCGACTGCTTCGGCAAGCGTCCTAACTGGCAGGTTCGTGATTAGTTTCCAGTCGATGGCTTCACGTCCAACTCCTGGCTCCGAAACTTCTTTGGCATGAATGACAGTGACTGTCATGTCAGGGTATTTTTTGCTTTTGATGCCGTGTGACGGCTTTATCGTAACTTTCTCAAATTTTACCTGCAAAGTGGCCTGCACATCTTTACCGTCGCCACTCCGATATTTGACCTCACATTTTCCTTTGATTTTTGCTGCTTTGAGGGCATCGTTGATTGTTGTTACTTCGTCTTCTGTTCGACGGTTGACTTTAATTCGAACTAAAAAATGGCTGTTGTCCGCAGCGGCTGCATGAAATAGCTCAAAAATGTCGGCTTCTCGATCACCGACATGGATAAGCCGCTCCGGTTCTCCCAACAATTGATTCGTATTGCGAACACCTTCTAACCAACGGTAACTTTCCTTTTCTTCAATGGGGATTCTGGTCGCATTTTTTCTGCGATAGAGTGCTTTGACGTTCTTAAACCGGTCTCGATTCCAGAACTTCTTGGCCGTAAACCCCAGCGGTATACCTTCAAGTGTTATCGCAAGGCTCGAATGCATCAGTACACCACACATGGCACGTTTAATCTTTTGACGACGCAAAGCCATTTTGTTTGCGCATTTTCTCGTATAGCCAATATCTTGCGGTTGATTGGTCTTGAACGTCATTTCCGTCGTATCATGCAATACAAGGACCGGTCCGGAAGTCGCCTCATATCGTGACTTTGTCGATTGAAAGTGGCCTTCCAAAACCTCCGTCTCACTTAATCGAGAATTTGAAAGGAATCGATATGCGGCTTTGGTATTACTCCAGTCTTGGCAGGCAGTAGGAATCGTTGAACCGATATTCTCTGCAAGTTGCTTAACCAACGTAACCAATCGTTTGCCCAGCCGTTCATCAACAAACTTACAACCGCTGAGTTCCTCGTCAATCCATGACATGGCATCAGTCCCTTGATGTGGAAATTTCAGCCATCATAGGAAATAAAGATGATACAAGCTAGGAGATTTGCGGCAATATTTGTGGGTAATTGAAAGTCCTGCACGGCTCCGTGACGGTTCATACCGGTGATCACGTCATTGCGCAACTACACGCCGGCCAATGTTTTGGGGAAATGGCCCTGATCCAGGATGAAACCCGCATGGCGGACGTCAGCGCCGAAACCTACTGTGACCTCATCACGTTATCGAAAGAGCGATTTTTGGAGTTGATCCGTGAGTTCCCGGAACTCGACGGTAACGTGCAGAAACTGATCGACCAGCGGCGCGCAAAAGCCGCCGCCAGATCCGATGGGAATCAGGTTGCCTAAGACGGACCAGCGTTCTATAAACGGATGAACCCCAAAAGGAACATCCGTTATGACTCCATGGATCGATGCTCTCCAGTTTTTAAGCGCCCCGTTTGTGATGTGCCTGATCCTGGCCGGAATCCACTGTTATCTGGGCATACACGTGCTAGCCCGCGGGGTGATATTTGTGGACCTCAGCCTGGCCCAGGTGGCGGCTTTTGGCAGCACCGCCGCCTTTCTATGGGGGTGGGAGCGCGGTAGCAGTGGAGCCTATTTTATTGCACTGGGTGCCACGATTCTGGCCTCCGCCCTCTTTGCTCTTTCCCGGCGGTATGAGGATAAAATCTCACCGGAAGCCCTGATCGGCATCGTCTATGCCTTCGGAGCGGCCGCCGTCATCCTGTTGTCGGATCGCATTCCCCATGGGGCGGAGCATGTGAAAGCCCTCCTGGTGGGGGATATCCTCTGGGTCACCTGGCGTGACGTGCTGAAAACACTGGCCATCTATAGCGGCGTGGGGGTGATTCATTACCTTTTTCGCCGTCAGTTTTTTCAGTGCAGCGGTAACGATGCCACCCTGGCCCATAAGTCGTGGTGGGACTTCCTCTTCTATGCCCTCTTTGGGGTGGTCATCACCTCGTCTGTCAGCCTTGCGGGCGTGCTGCAGGTGTTCTGTTACCTGATTGTGCCGTCAGTGATGGGCTCATTATTCTTTAACTCGGTGCGGGCAAAACTCAGCTTTGGCTGGATCTTCGGTCTGGTGGTGAGTTTTGCGGCCCTGGCCTTGAGTTACGTGGCGGATCTCCCGTCCGGTGCCACCATCGTGGTGGTGTTTACCGTCATTCCGATCCTCACCGTCCTGACGCTTCCCCTTCTCCGGGGCCGGTGAGGCCTAAACCCGACAAAGCTATACCGCCATGGAGGCAACCCACTGTCTTAGACGCGTGCGCAAATGCCGCGAGGGCATGGCGCGCGGGAGGCGAGGACCGCAGTTTAGATGCGCCTAAATGAGGACCGCAGCCGACCAAGCAACGCCGCCATCGTGGCATTTCCGCATGCGTCATCATTAGAAAGCGGCTTCATACATAACCCCAAACCCCTGCGACCTCTCCACCTCTTTTTTTGCCGCATCGGAGGCATGGTAGATCTCCGTGTTCTGGTACCACCCCACTCCTAATCCTCCCATCAGATTGCGGATACCAAAAAACACCAGGGTGTAAAGAGAGTCATCCGGCATCGCTAACTGCGAGGGTGCATAGACGTTTTGATCTGGCAGGCCGACGCGGGCATAGTTCCCCAATGCGTCCTCGCTGCTGGCAAACACATACTTGGCGTGCACAAACATGCCGATTTTCCACACCAGACGCATGCCCATCATCATCTTGAAGTAGTCGGTCCGGCCGCGACCAAGTTTCGTGTAGTTATTGGGATCGTTGGTGTACTCATCCACCAGGGTAAATCCCGGCCCCACATCCCAGAACATCTCCAGAAAGGAGGTAAACATGCGGGCATGCAGCCACAGATCATGCTCTTCCAAGAACGGTTTAGAGGATGATTCTCCGTATGCTTTGATGTAGTCCCAGGTGAGATGGGAAGACAGCCAGGACAGGATCAACAGACCAAAGTCGTTCACGATGCGGTTTGAAAAAACCTCCTGCTGCGGATCAGTTTTGATGACCTTTTTACCGATGCCAAGGCTGAGTTCGTGTTTGTAGTGTTTGGCATAAAACGTGTTATTCCAGGTGGCCCACTGCCGCTGATACTTGTAATTAACGGTATCTGAGGTATCCGCCACCCGCGTTTTCTCCCGCACCTGCCCAAAAGCAACGCCCCCTTCCAACCCGGTGGCGTACCCAGGGTTACCCGGGGCCAGAGGGATATTCTGAACCCCCAGACCTAGTCCCAGTTCCAGGGTGTTGGTCTCAACGCGGGTGTCACCGCTGGAATAGGCGCTGTAACGGGCTCCGACGATGGGATCGATGCTCCAGTCAAATTCCCCGGTGGGCCAATCGGGAAACCACTGGGGTCCACCGCCCCCCTCATCTCCCACATCTGCCGCTTCTTCAACGGCAGGAGCCGCCTTCTTTTTCTTGCTTTTGGCAGCCAATAAGACTTCCCCCTCCGCCGCCCAGGCACCGCTGGATAGAACGGCGCCGAGAAATACGCCGGAGAGAAGGAATTGCGAGAGCAGGTCTGATAGTCGCCGCATAAAGGCCCCGTCTGGATAATATTTTTTGTATGATCCTGATAGTTTACGAAGCATGAGCCCAGGGTGCAATCCCCAACACCTGACCTTCCCGCGCCCCTTGCAGTCCGGAAGATTTTTGTATACAATAACGCTATATTTATCTAATTAATTTGGCATGTTATAATATTCGCTTTACTTTCGATGAGAATATTCCGAATACAAAGGAAGTGACCCAAGCAAGAGAGGTTCATGCATGCCCTCGGATTCAACCAAAAACACCAATCCATCCGAAGCACCGGATATCTACACCTACACCAACTTCCGCGAGTTTCTGCGGGATTTTTACTCCCATAAAAAACACGGTGTCCGTGGTTACAGTTTTCGTTCCTTTTCCAAAGCGGCTGGTTTTACCGCACCCAATGTCCTGAAACTGGTGATCGACGGTCAGCGAGGCTTAACCGCAGACTCCACCGAAAAGTTCATCACAGCCATTGGCCTGAAGGGCGCGCGGGCGGAGTTCTTTCGGCTGCTGGTGCAGTGGAATCAAGCCCGTACTCTGGAAGAAGGTGCGATCTTTTACCAAAAGCTGCAGCGGGTGATCCCCGAGTCCCAGAAACGTCTGCTGG
>JAKQGS010000199.1 GCA_029556045.1 Pseudomonadota bacterium
CCCTGCAGGCGTTCACCTCATGGGGCATCTTTAATCCCATGAAACCTCACCGGACCCGGCGCATCTTACGGCGGCATATCTCACTCATCGACTTTTTGATGCGGGCGGTTCACTCCTACAAAGCCTGGGTCAGGCCCCCCGCCACCAAACGAGAAACTTATCGCAACAAGGCAGACGTACTCTGGAGAATCACCGGATGACGATCTCTGGTGTTGAGTTTGTTCTTTTACGGGGGTTGGCTCGCGAATCCCGCCACTGGGGGGACTTTCCTAAACAGCTTGTCTCACGCATTCCCAACGCTATCGTTCATACTCCCGATTTCCCAGGGATGGGGACGCGGTTTAAAGGGCGCTCTCCCTGGGATGTGAACGGGATTCTGACGGCACTCACCCGTGATCTCCCGCCACGCAGCAGTGCATGCAGCCGCATTGCCGTCGGCCTCAGCCTGGGGGGTATGGTGGCGTTGGCAGGATGCCAACGCGATGCGATGCTTTGGGACGGGGCTGTCATCCTCAATAGCAGCGCCGGAAACCTCGTGCCGTTTTACCATCGTTTGCAACCTGCCGCCCTGATAAGTCTATTGCAGGCTTTTGCCCAACCTTCCATCCGCCTTCGTGAGGGATTGATCCTGGAGTTGGTGAGTTCACAAACAGAAACCCATCTGCAGACAACCCTGGAAAAATGGGTGTCTATCCAGATGTCCTGCCCCGTCAGCCGCAGCAATACCCTGCGACAACTGGTGGCTGCGGCCCACTTCCGGACACAGGAGATCGACGATTCGATTCCTCTTTTGATTCTCAGCAGTCGGGGTGACCGCATGGTGTCACCCCAAAGCTCGCACCGTCTTGCGGAAAATCTCCATGCCCCTCATATCATCCACCCGACAGCAGGACACGATCTCCCTCTGGATGAACCCCAGTGGGTGATTCGACAAATTGCGCAATGGATAACCACGGTCCAAGCCAAACAGGAAATAAAGAATCAAGAATCAGGGAATGAGGATCGCAATATTGGACGCCATCAGGAATGATTTCCTCTGAATGGAGTCCCGCACCACAAAATACATCCAACCATCGGATCGAAAGTGCGGAAACTGGGCATATTGCCCCGGTCCCATGCGGGTGACTGCCTGCGGCTGGAGATCCTTCAGCAGATCAATGAGGTAGATATCCGATGACCCTTTGGTTGGATCGCCATTGACCGCGGATTCCTGCTGATAACGATGAAACGCCAAAAAACGCTCTGAGAGTGAAAATTGTGGTTTCTCCCCCGCACCCACGCAGACTTTTGCGGTATCCTCACGAGGGAGAGAATCCAGATTAAAACCTTCGGCCAATCCTGAAAACTCTTCGAATCGCGCCAGATGGTATCCCCCGTGGTGAGGGCGTTTCAGCTCGTCAGCACCGCTGATGACCGACAGCAACAGCTGATTGGACGGCGAGAGATTCCAGTTGCCGTGATAGGGTGCCTGTAGCGAAAGTTCTTTTTTTAACTCCCAGCTTCCCGGATCAAATATTTTTATAAAAGCCCGCTCTTCGGCACGAAACAGAGGTATCAGATTCGTCAAGCGACCGGCGCCATCATCGCCCAGATACCCCCCGCTAACGGTGGTGATGTCCAGATTGTTCATGCTACTGCCAATCCCCTGATAGAGGCCGACCTGAAGATCCTGACGGGCGCAGTCCTGGTGCTGGAAATCCAGTTCGGTGATGGCGGGATCGTCCAGCACCGACTGGCGGCACATATAGGTGCGTTGCCCCTGAAAAATAATCCCCTGATTATTGGGCAGAAATCCGGGATCATAGTTAGCTAATACGGTGATCTGCCGCGCAGCATCGCCGCCAAACCTCGGAGCTAAATCAAGCACAAAAGAAGGATCTCCTCCCCCCGCCACATAACGACCATCTGCCGATGACCGCACCCAATAGCGAAACTCGTTGTTGATCTCCTGCAGCAGACGAATCCTATGGTTCTTCCGCTCCGTCACAGCGATATCCGCCTGCACCGGAAAGTATTCATTGCCACCATTATCTTTTTGCTGAAGGCAATTTAAGGTCAACTCATCATTGCAGCCGGCCATGACCATGCCGTTACTTTTATTGCGAGCCGACCAACTCTCATTCTGCAAACTCATCCGCACAATATGTTCTTTAACGCGTTCCCCCACATAAGATTCATTTAGGTTCAAACATGACTGCGGGCCGTCGCTGGCCAAATACTGGTTAAGTCCGGGCATCCCATGACGCATCCAGCGATAGACCAATTCAAATTCTGCCGCGGGAAAGCTCGGACCACCCTGCGGCATCTGGCTTGCCGTCAGCATAGCA
>JAKQGS010000216.1 GCA_029556045.1 Pseudomonadota bacterium
CGCAAGATCATCCATTGCGACATGGATGCCTTTTACGCGTCGGTGGAGATCCGCGACAACCCGAGCCTGCGCGGAAAGCCGGTGGTGATCGGCGGCTCTCCCCATTCCCGCTCGGTGGTATGTACCGCCAGTTATGAAGCCCGCAAATTTGGCATCCGTTCCGCCATACCCTGCTCCAAAGCCGCCCGTTTATGCCCGCAGGCGATTTTTTTGCCGCCAAACTTCGCCAAATATCAGGAGGTTTCCGCCCAGATTCACGGGATTTTTCATCGTTACACGGATATGGTGGAACCCTTATCCTTGGACGAAGCCTATCTCGATGTCACCAGCAACAAGACCGGGCAATTTGCGGTGCAGATTGCCCGGCAGATCCAGCATGAAATCTGGCAGGAACTGCGCCTCACCGGCTCCGCCGGGGTGGCCCCCAACAAACTGGTGGCTAAAATCGCCTCCGACATCAAAAAACCCGCCGGCCTCACCATCGTCCTACCGGCCCAAGTCACAGAGTTTATGGCGACGATGCCCCTGCGTAAGATCAACGGCATCGGGCCTGTCACCGACGATCACCTGCAATCCGCCGGCTTGCGGTTATGCAGCGATGTCACACAAATATCACGGGAGGAGTTGCAGCACTTGCTGGGACCCTCAATGGCAGAATGGCTTTATGATGCCTGCCGCGGCATCGATGAACGACCGGTGGAAACCAGCTGGGAGCGCAAGTCGATGGGGCGGGAGGACACGTTTCCGCTGGATTATCGCGACATCACCCAACTGCATCGCGAGTTAGCACGGCTCTGTCAAAGTGTCAGCGATGATCTCGCGGAAGATGGTCTGCAGGGAAAAACCGTCACGGTTAAAGTCAAATATGCGGATTTCGTGCAGGTCACCCGCCGCACCACCCTGAAAAATCCGATTCATGATGCGGACAGTATTTTTGAATTGGGACGCCAGCTGCTGGAGCGCACGGAAGCCGGTCAACGACCGGTACGGCTTTTGGGTATCAGCCTTTCGGGTCTGCAGAAGTTCGGAGTTTGACAAATAAGGCTTTAAATTAATTACAGAATAGAGTCAGCATGAATTTAATCAACATCGCGATATTAAATCTTGAATTTATATTGAAAGTCGATGATAATTCCAAAGCGGTATATCCGCCTAAAGTTAGAATTTATCCCATACCGAAAAGGTCTGGGGTTGTTCAGTATAAAAGGCCCCGTGTCAGGTCTCACACTAATCCGTGATGCCCTAGCACGGGGCCTCTCATTTTTGAGGAATAGTCATGTTAAAAAAAGTCGCGGTACTGATTGATGCAGGGTTCATGAAGAAAAGGATTATTCATACGAAATCTTTTTTCTATAATGCAAAAAACGTTGTTGAGTACTGTCACAAACATGCCTCGAAGGAGGATGGCAAGGAACTGTACCGAATATTTTTCTATGATGCGGTTCCCTTCCGCGGTAGTGCTCATAATCCAATTTCTAAAAAGCACTTAAATTTTTCTGAGAGTGAAGTTTTTAAAAAGCAAGAGGAGCTTTTCCATCAATTAAAATTGCAAGAATTTGTGGCTTTAAGATTAGGCAGTTTAGAATGGCCTTCAAATTCATGGCAATTCAAACAGCAGGTCACCAAAGACCTTATCAAAGGAAGTAAATCGATTTCTCAACTCACAGATCAAGATGTTACACCTTCATTTATTCAAAAAGGTGTAGACATGCGCATTGGTCTGGATATCGCATCCCTTGCCTACAAACGGCTCGTAGACTCTGTGGTGATAATAACTTGCGACAGAGACTTTATACCGGCTTTAAAGCTCGCACGAAAGGAGGGTTTGACTGTAGGTCTCGATACGCTCCATCAAAATCCACCGATTGAGCTGAGAGAGCATGTTGACTATGTCAGCACCTTCCTAACTTCAGATAACGCCAAAAACAGCTGATTATTTATGAGTTGCAAATTCAATACTTCTGATGCTTTAATTTGTCTTGATAAAGCCGCCCCAGCAGTTGCGTCAGCACCGCCTCCCCCTGTTCCACCGACAAACCAAGGGTTTGCGCCACCTGAGATGCCAAACTGGAAATCGACTTCTGGCCATCGATCGGCGCCAGCACATCCGCCAAAGTGCGATTGATCCGCCCCGTCTCGCGAAACGGCTCCAGGGGTACCGGCAGCGCATGATCCTTTAACCAGGCGGGTTGGGTGTCAAAGGGAGGAGGAACCACCACATCCTTATCCTTGATGGCCACCAGACAGGTGACATGCTCAAAGCGCCGCTGCGCACTGGCCGGTGACTGCAGGTAGGGAATCTCCCGCTGCTGCACATTGTTCACGACAAAACCCGCCTCCACCGCAGCCTCCCGCACCTCGTCGATGCTGTAACATAGGGCCGGGTTTTTGTGGGAGTAGACCAGGGTGCCAAAGTGAATCCAGGCTCCACCGACCTTCAGCACCCGATTGATGCGTTTGAGAAAGTCCCGGGTATCCTGGGGCACCACGTCCACCAACCAGGGGGTTAAAACCCCATCCAAACTGGCTGGTTGAAAGGCGGGATTCATGGCATCCGCCAGCACCATGTGAAAACCATCCCGTACTCTGTCCCCATATGTCAAACGTCGTTCCACTGCAAAGTGCGCCCCATCGGTGGGAGCAATGGGAAACTCATGCAACGATACCGACCGCCCTTGCAGGA
>JAKQGS010000254.1 GCA_029556045.1 Pseudomonadota bacterium
GGCCATTGAAAAAGCCGTGGGTCCCGATGGCCATATCCTCGACACCGCCTCCAAAGAGTTGGAGTCCATTCGACGCGGTAAGATGGCCCTGCGGAAAAAAATAGAAGAGCAGCTGCAGCATCTCCTGAGCACGCCGGAGTGGGAGACTTATCTGCAGGATAAGTTCTTTACCCTGCGCTCGGACCGTTATGTGGTTCCCATCCGCCTGGATGGGCGCGGTCGCGTCAAAGGGACAATTTACGATACCTCCGAATCCGGACAGTCGCTCTTTATTGAGCCGGCTCCCATCGCCCCCATGAATGAAGCCCTGCAGGAACTGGAACTCTCCGAGAAGCTGGAGATCCTGCGCATCTACAAGGAACTCAGCGCCCATGTGGCCCAGGAGCTGGACACCCTGTCTGGCAACTACGATCTGATCGTGGAGCTGGACTTCTTTACAGCCCAAGGCCTGTTGGCCATCGATCTGGACGCGGTACCGGTGGCCATCGCCAAATCCCCCGGTTTGCACCTGATCGATGCCCGCCATCCACTGGTCACCACACCGGATCACCGAACCGCTGTGGCCAATAATATTACCCTCAACCCCGAGCAGACCACCCTGATCGTCTCCGGCCCCAACGCTGGGGGCAAAACGGTGGTGCTGAAAACAACTGGTCTTCTCCACCTGATGGTGAAAGCGGGACTTATGATCCCCGCCGAGCGGGAGTCTCAGGTTTACCTGTTCCGTCAAATCTTTATTGAGATCGGCGACGCCCAGAATCTCACCGCCAATCTCTCCACCTTCTCCGGCCATATCATGGGGCTCAAACCCATCGTGGAGCAGGCCGGAGCGGATGATCTGGCCCTGATGGATGAACTGGCGGTGGGCACTGAGCCTCTTACCGGCTCCGCCATTGCCCAGGCGGTATTGGAGCATCTGGCAGATCGTCGCGTGACGACGGTCACCACCACCCACTTTGACAACCTCAAAGGACTGGCGGTGCAAGACCAACGCTTCCGCAACGGCTCGATGGAGTATTCGCTGGCCACCCTGCACCCAACCTACAAGCTGCTCCTGGATATCCCTGGGCAAAGTTACGGCCTCGAAGTGGCGGAGCAGGCTGGCCTGCCAAAACCCATCATTGGTCGGGCCCGCGAATTGCGTGGCCAGGGAACTTCGGCCCTCGATCGGCTGCTGGATGATCTGCAGCGGCAAAAGGACGACATCCGACAGGAAGAGCAGCAATGGCGGGACGCCCGCCATGCCATGGAAGCGGAAAAAGCCCATTGGGAAAGGGAGCGGGCCGCGCTGGATGAGGTGCGTAAAAAACAGGTGCACAAGCTGACGGATCGGTATGAAGCGGAGCTCCGGGAGAAAAAACAGGAATTTTTTGAGATCCTTGATCAGCTGAAAAAAATGCTGAAAGACAGGGGTCAGTCCCTTGGTGGCGACCTCGAAGACGTCCGCGGACTGTTTGCGGAACAACGCCGCAAGGGAGAGGAAGCTCTGAAGGGGCTGGGGCAATCGCTGGATAAATTGGAGTCGGATTATCAGCCATCCCGCCCTCTGCCTGGCAAGGAGTTCATCATCGAACAGGCCAAGGTGGGGGACACGGTTTACGTGATTTCCATCGGCAAGGAAGCACAGATCATCAGAGTGCAAGCTGGCCCATCACCGATGGTGGAGGTGCAGGCTGGTCTGCTGAAACTGCGTCCTGCCCTGAGCGACCTCAGAGCCAAGGGTGATAAGAGCGCACCACCAGCGGGACGGGATAAAAAAAGCCCAACGCCTCGCCCCAAGGTCACGACCACATCCCCTACCCCCCAAGGGGTTGGGTTTGTGTTACAGAGCCCCACCAATAGCGTCGACCTCAAGGGTTTGGATGCGGATCAGGC
>JAKQGS010000255.1 GCA_029556045.1 Pseudomonadota bacterium
CGGCCACCTACGTTCCCAAACCCGTGGAGCGAATCCGGGATCAAAACGCCAAGTTTGGTATTCTGGCGTTTGGTACCACGGAAGAACCTCTCCGTGAGGCGTTGGATCATCTGGAGGCACAGGGAATTCGTTTGAACGACATCCGGGTGCGGGCGTTTCCCTTTACCCCTGAGGTCAAGGCTTTCCTGCAGAAGCACGAGAGGGTCATTGTGGTGGAGCAAAATCGGGACGCGCAGTTTAAATCCCTGCTGTGCCACGAACTGCAGTGGGATCCCAACCGTTTGTCGTCGCTGCTGTGTTACGACGGCCTGCCTGCCACCGCCAATGATCTGGCGGAGGGAATTAAAAGTCGCATTGGGGGACAAGTAAAATGACCTATATCAACAAGCCGAAAGTTCACCATCCGGCGCTGCAAAAAAACGACATTGGTCTGACCCGCCGGGATTATGAAGGGGGAATTTCCACCCTATGCGCTGGCTGTGGCCACGATTCCGTCACCGCGGCCATTATTCAAGCCTGCTGGAGCCTGTCCATACAACCGCATCAGGTGGTGAAGATGAGCGGTATCGGGTGTTCATCCAAGACTCCTGGCTATTTTATGAATACCGCACACGGTATCAACTCGGTGCACGGTCGCATGCCTTCCGTGACCACCGGCGCCAATGCGGCGCATAGCGGATTCATTTACCTGGGGGTCTCGGGTGACGGTGATACCGCTTCGATCGGGCTGGGGCAGTTTGCTCATGCCATACGCCGTAAACTTAACATGCTATACATCGTGGAAAACAACGGGGTGTATGGCCTGACCAAGGGGCAGTTTTCCGCCACCGCCGATGTGGGAAGCGTCAGCAAGGGTGGTGCCGTCAATCAGGAATCCACCATCGATCCGGCGTTGTTTGCCATCCAGATGGGAGCGGGATTTGTGGCGCGCAGTTTTTCCGGTGACAAGGACCAGCTGGTGCCCCTGATTGAAGCTGGTCTAAAACACCAGGGTTTCGCGGTGCTGGATGTGATCTCGCCCTGCGTGACCTTTAACAATCATGAGGGCTCCACCAAGAGTTACGAATACACCCGCCAGCATGAGGAGGAGATTTCAGCGGTGGATCTGATCCCTGAAAAGCAGGAGATCACCACCAGTTATGCTCCCGGTACCGTCAAGGTGGTGGAAATGCATGATGGGTCCCATATGGTGTTCAAGAAACTGGCGCGGGATTATGACCCCACCGATCGCATCCGTGCCAGTGAGTTTATTCAGAAGGAAAAGGAACAGAATCGCATCGTCACCGGACTGCTGTATTACGATGCGCAGGCGCGGGAGATGCATGAGAATATCCAGACGGTGAAACGTCCGTTGCGGGACTTGCCTTTCAACGAACTCTGCCCGGGGCGGGGGGCGCTGGATAAGCTCAACGCCGGGTTTCGCGCTTAGGAGTCATTTCTAATGCAGGCTAGATTGTCCGACTCCTCTTTCTATTGACAAGTATCTGTTTCGCCGAATTTCATTACATTCAGCGACAATGGAGCCGAATGTAATATGTTTCCTCGATTTCTAAAATTGGATAACTTACTGAAAAAACGTAGCTATTTCATATTTGGGCCATGGGCAACCGGCAAATCATTCCTGATACGTGCAACCTTTCCCAAAGCCAAAATTTACGACCTTCTCCATCCGGAAACTTTTCGTCGGCTGCTCAGACAACCGAGCTTGATCGAGGAGGAGACCGGTTCCTCTGACCTGGTGGTCATTGATGAAATTCAAAAACTTCCGCTCCTACTGGATGAAGTGCATCGCCTTATCGAAGGCCGGAAACAACGATTTTTAATGACCGGGAGTAGCGCGCGCAAAATCAGACACGGTGGAGCCAATCTTCTCGCAGGAAGAGCTTTTTCAGCCGAACTTTTTCCCTTGTGCTCCCGGGAAATTCCTGACTTCGATCTGATGTCCTATATCAACACGACAGGACTTCCCGAGTTTTATGGCGACAATCTCTCCTCGGACTTCATAGACGCCTATGTCGCCATGTACCTAAAAGAGGAAATCCAAGCTGAGTCATTGGTTCGCAATCTGCCGGGATTTTGTCGATTTCTTGACGTCATGGGACTTACCAATGGAGAAGAAATAAACTACGCCAGTATTGCAAGCGATACCGGAGTACCGGTGCGCACCCTGGAGGGCTATTTTTCCATACTCGACGATACTTTGCTTGGATTTCAAGTTCATCCATTTTTGTCGACAAAAAAACGAAAAGCCATCACCCGGTCTAAATATTTTCTCTTTGATATCGGCATTGTCAATCATTTAGCCAAACGTGGGTCCATTCAATTCGGATCGGAACTCTTTGGTAAAGCTTTTGAACATTTTATCGCTTTGGAACTACGGGCATGGAGATCCTACTGTAATATCAAAATCGACTTGCAGTATTGGCGTTCAACCTCCCAGTTTGAAGTCGATTTTGTTCTGGGGCATCAAGCTGCCATTGAAGTAAAAGGCACAGACCATGTTAGCGACAAACATCTCAAAGGTTTGCGTGCACTTAAAGAGGAAGGTCTGGTGGAACGATTTTACGTCGTCAGCATGGACCCTGAGCCAAGACAAACACCTGATGGGATCAAAATATTACCCTGGAAAACATTCTTGGACGAACTCTGGCAGGGGAAAATTCTACTCCCGAAATAGAAATGACTTCTAACACTTGGAATTAGAATTGGGGGATATCCTCCCCCGTATTACCGCAGCATTAATCCAACGAGGGCACCGGCCACAAAGCGGGTATCGTCATCCGCTAAATCGTATGTCGTGCGGGCGAAACCAGCTTCCAGTTGCACGAACAGATCCTCCATGCTCCAGTGATATCCTCCCAGCAGGTTGATAACATGACCGGCGCGGTGTTTCAGACTCCATCGTTCCGGTGAATTTTCATCAACATAACGACGGATCACACCAGAGGCTTGGTAGGGGGTGTATCCCAAACTCGCGTACACCATATCCACCTGACGCAAGCGATAGCCCCCGGTTACGGCAAGATCCCAGCTTTTCACATCAGTGGTGACCTCGTTCTTTACCTGACGCCCCTCCGGGCGGTAGTCCTTTTTGGGAGAGCTTAGGTATGTAAACTGATCATAGGCCAGTGATACGGAAGCGGATAAATTGCCGGGCTCTGCGTTTTTGCGACTGGCCCCCAGAAATTGGTAATTGAAGCCGATGCCGTTGGAGGTATTGATAAAGGCGTCCACGTTTTCCGCGATCCCCATTTCACCCATGATCATGATGCCATCGTCATGGGTTATGGTGGGGTGATCGATGTCTATCTGGGCTTCTTCGAGATCATGGGCCAAAGTGATGCGGGACTTGCTGCCATAGGCCGCACTCATCCGGTTTTGTCCCCAATTGCCTCCGGTTTCCGGAATTAGAAATCGCTGGTTGGAGACTTTCACCGAACTGGTGGTTTCACAGCCTCCCAACACCGAAATAACCGAAACGAATACCACGAGAAAAGAGGTGCGCGGTGTCAAATACATTGAGGGTGTCTCCTACATTTTGCGGCGATCTGCGGACGATGCTCATGAATTATAAGGCGGGATCGGCAATTGTGCCAAGTCAGAGATTCAAGGGGATGGTTTGGCGCGGCAGCGTCCCCCGCGACCTGGGTCGATGGTGACCGCGTAATTCTTGTTAGCCGCGGAGTTGGGCAGTTTAAATGTGCAACGTAGTTGTTTTCTATTACCCTTGTCGCCGCTCTGGTAGGTCAGCACATGGGTCTTGCCCACCAACAGCGCCAGTGTGCTGGGGGTGTTGCCGGTCAATTGCCCACTGTTGAGGGTATAAGAGATCTTTTTGTTAGCAGGAGCCTTGATCAGTACATTGGCGGCCCGAACGCCGGGATCCCGCTGCAGGTAGATCGTC
>JAKQGS010000260.1 GCA_029556045.1 Pseudomonadota bacterium
ACAGCTCCACCGAGATTGGCCAGTGGGGAGAGGACAAATTGGCCAAATAGGGAAGTGCTGCCCGCCTGTTGCACGGAACCTGCGTCCTCCCGGATGTTGATGGTGGGTGTATACACGACCCCCACTTCCATGCCGGCATCATGATAGATCGCAGACGGGGTAATCCGGCCGTAATTGGCGGAGTAGTCGTCGGAAACTTCGTTATTCATATCGATGGATACAGTGGAAAATGCAGCCCCAAGGATCACATTGGAGTCGATGGCAAAAGCGGCGGTGGGGGATAGAGCCGTTTCGCTCACGTGAGAACGCTCGGTATCGGGGGCACCGGGGATCTTGGTTTTGAAGTTGGACTGACGGTTGTCCACGGTCAGGCCCAGCCAAGCGTTGTCGGTGGCCATCAGGGTGCCACCCGCCGTGAATTCGTTGGTGGTCCAATCGGTTTTCACATTGGCGGTATCATAGGAAATCTGCGTGTTCTGGTTCAGATTGCTGAAGCCCACATAGACCTCGCCGCTGGACTGATAAATCTGAGCCGGGGACTGATAGAGGGGGCTCAGGATTCGGGCATTATAGAATTTGGTTTTCACAGGTGCTGCCACCGGAGTGGCTTCTTTGGTGGGGGTCATCTGAGCTTCCTGCGCCACGGCGGTGGAAACCTGACAAATAGCAGCCAAACCCAAAAGAATTCCGGTACGCTTCAACATATAGCATGTTCCTTCTTCAATTATAGAAAAGATCTATGCTTGGATTTATAGCGAAGGATAGGGGCTTTTCCAAGGAAAAACGACGGGAGGGTAAACGGCTTAAGCGCTGCGGGGGACTTCCCGCACGTCGATCTTCTTGCGAAAGGCGTCGCCGATCTTGCGGCCGGAGATGTTTAAGGCGGCACCGGATTGGCTGACGATGTCCTGCGCAAAGAGATCATAATAAAGCACCAGGTTTGGCAGTGATCCCTGGAGAATTTCTTCCCGGGTGACACGGATGTGGAACGTGAAGAAGTGGGAATGATCGTCCGGATAGATCACCAGTCCCGGTAATGCCCGGGCGGTGACCTTATGATAGTTGGGTTTCGAGGCACTTTGCGGGGCGGAGTAATGAATCAGGTCCGCATCGCTGTCCCGTTCCAACGAATACCGGCTGGTGCTGTCATAACGGAGGCGGAGGCACGCATACTGGGCGATGGCTCTTCCCTGATTGGTCAGTCCGATCTTGACCTCCCCATCGTAAAGTCCCTCGGACCCCGATCCCATGGGAGCAAGCTTAAGGGTTGCATCCCAGAAGACATGCAGGTGCGGTGTCAACCGTTTGCCGAACATGTACTCCAGCTCGTAGTGCTCGGCGATCTTGAAGGAGTCACCATACCGTTTGTAGTACTGCTTTAATCCCTCGTTTTCCGCACGATGGGGCGCCTTGTCGGAACGGGGCACATAAGTCACCACATAACCGGTGTCCCGTTCAGCATTTTCAAAAATAACCTCATTGATAACCCCGTCAATAAAGGGGCTGACCAGGCGGGATAGCATGCTGTCCAGATGCTCCGCGAAGGCGCGCACCTTACGGATGGGATGACGGGTGCGGTGACTCTGGCCGGAGCTGGCGGCACCCACCCCCCAGATGATGACACCGCTGTCGCTATTGGCAAAGCCGGAAAGGGCTCGGGAGAGATTGCGTTTATCTTCGTCGGTTAATCGTGGCGAGGATGGATTGGCCTTGCGTTTAAAGTCGAGGTGGAGATCCTCGCGATAGCCGT
>JAKQGS010000280.1 GCA_029556045.1 Pseudomonadota bacterium
CGTTCCATTCAGCCACGCCTGACCGCACTGGGTCTATCCTCTCTGGCTATGGTGGAGCCCCATGTTCTCGCCAATCTGGAGGCGGTGATTAAAATGCTGGCGTTGCTGGGGGGGGAAGCCTACCAAGCCCGCCATTCCGACCTGGCACCCCGCTCCATGGGAGAGGGTTCCCGGGACTTGATGGATCATGTCACAGACCTGTTTGGGCCCACTCACCGGTCGCGGCAAACCCGGATTATGGTGACGATGGCGGCCACCGATAACAGCGACTTTGTCATCCGGCAGCTGGTGGAAAAGGGCTTGGACTGTCTGCGCATCAATACTGCCCATGATTCACTGCCGGACTGGTTGCGGGCGATGGAAGTGGTGCGTGAAGCTGGTCAGCAGCGGCAACGACCCTGCCGCATACTCATCGATCTGGCCGGACCCAAACTGCGCACCGGATCGTTTGAATCAGGTCCCGAAGTGATGAAAGTCCGTCCCACCCGTGATGAGTGGGGGCGGGTCGTGAAACCAGCGTCCATTTGTTTTTATACCTCTTCCACTCCGCCGTCATCCCTACCTGAACCGGTGGACGCATGGCTGCCGGTGAACAGCCTCCATGCCTGGCAATACAGCGTGGGGGACCGCCTGAAAGTGTATGACACCCGCGGGCGTAAACGCACCCTGACCATCGTGGAGGCCACGGCGGATCGCATGGTGGCCACCAGTGATCGCACCATCTATTTTGCCAGCGGCATGCCGGTTGAAATCTGGTCTTCGGAGGCGTCCATCCACCATGCCTTGGGAGAGTTTCATATCGCCGCCCTGCCTGCCCTGGAGCGGGTTATTCATGTATCGGAGGGTGACATCATCCGGATCTCCGGAGACGATCATGGTCCATCCATGGGGGATGTGGAGCATCCCAGCGCCAGCGGTCGTTTGGAGGAACCGGGGTTTGACCGCTTGGGGTGCTCACTACCGGAAATCATCCCTGATGTCCGGACGGATGAAACGATTTGGTTTGATGATGGCCGCATAGGCGGCATCATTATGGCCAAGTCCGAGGCCTCTTTTGACGTCCGGGTGACCCATGTCCCCCATCCCCGCAGTAAGCTGGCGGGAGCCAAGGGGATCAATCTTCCCGACTCCCATTTGCATCTGCCAGCTCTGACACCCGGCGATTTGGCTGTTCTTGATAGTATTGTTTCCCAAGCGGATCTGGTGGGCTTGTCTTTTATCCGCTCTCCCGAAGATGTGGATAGCCTTCTGGATCATCTTAAAATGAGGGGCGCGCACCACCTGGGCATCGTATTGAAGATCGAAACCCGCCAGGCCTTTGATCACCTGCCGCAAATTCTGCTCACCGCCATGCAATGGCCCCGGGTGGCGGTTATGATTGCCCGTGGGGACCTCGCCGTTGAGGTTGGCTTTGATCGACTGGCGGAAGTGCAGGAAGAGATCATGTGGTTATGCGAAGCAGCCCATATACCGGTGATTTGGGCCACCCAGGTCCTGGAGTCCATGGCCAAACTGGGAGTTCCCTCCCGGGCGGAAATTACCGACGCGGCCACCTCCGAGCGGGCGGACTGCGTGATGTTGAACAAGGGGCCCCACATCGTGGAAACCATGTGTTATCTCGACGGCATCCTATGCCGGGTGCAGCGTAATGCTCTGAAGAAGGGGTATATCCTCCGGCCACTGGAGGTGGCCCGGAGATTTTTGGACAAGACGTAAGATGAAATGGCTTCTAGTTTGGCAGATGAATTCTGGAATTCTGCACATGGGACTGTAGCACGCCCTTTGTGGCCAACAGCTCGTCATCAATTAACTGTACTTTGCCTTCCAGTCGGTCATTTCTGTCATTGCGGGAAATGAGGCCGCTCATGGCTTCGATGACAATTTTTATGTCGTCACGCATGGCTTCCATCATGATCCCTAAACGATGAACGTCTTCGCCCAGACGATGAACGACTTCGCCCAGACGATGTACGACTTCGCCCAAATGGTGGACCTTTTCATCTAGAAGATTAACCTTTTCATCTAGAAGATTAACCCTCTCACCTAAATGATGAACCTCCTTGCGTAAGGCACTAACTTCGTTTTCCACGTTTCCGACCCGATCCACAAGTTTAAGAACCGTCGGATTGTGGTCAATACACTCGTTAACAAATTTTTTTAAATGAAGCTGGATCATGATTCGTCCCCAAAATTCCTGATGCCGGACGATGCTAGCAAATTAGTACGTATGGCGAAACGGCAAGGTGATCTGTTCTCACACTTGCCGTTGGAGGACATTTGGCTTGTTATGGAATGACATTTTCAGGGTGAATAATAGGGCACTCCATGAAATCAATATATCTATTGAAAACGCAGCTCTGCACAGTACTATTTTTAATCCTGTTAAAAGCTGAACTGGCAGTTTTTAAAGACCCAATTAATGTCGGCGGCTTTCGTCTGCATTGGGATAACATTTAGACGATTGTTGAAGCTTAAGCCGGTCACAGTCACTGCACCATTTTCCGTGTCGAGTCGAACCGCATAATTGTTCTCAATACTAACAACCGTTGATCCATCGGCATCAACCACCCCCTCTACGGGGCGCGTGCTGCTGGCTGCAAACCATTTATTAGCGACTTCCACATACATGCCCGATTGAATCATCACATCCGGACTATTGACGTCATCGCTGCCCAAAAACCCCTGGGACTTAAACCATTGAGCCGCATCCCGGGATTCGATGGCAACTTTGTATTGGATCACGCCATCCCACAGAAAGGGATTCAGGTACCGCTCCACATAAACTTCGCCATAGGCGTCTTCGCAGGAGGCGATGATCTTGTTGGTGTTATCTGCGGCCTGTGTTTGGCTTGGGATGAATGCAGCCAAGGTCATGATGGAAAGTAGAATCATTTTAATGGACATGGACGCCTCTCCTTTTTTGGGGCGGATTGAACGGTTCCGTTTCGAGCCTGTCCTTTATATCTGACATCATTAAAAGTCAACCATCATTAATATTACAGTATGCAATTATTCACCTAATTGTAATAAATAAAAACAAACACCCATCTTTAAACGCTAAAAAATACAGCCATATCAATAGGCTATAATTATTTCATATAAATCATATTTACTTTATAAAATAAGCTTAATTTTTAAGATTTTCCTCCGATCTCATCCTCATAGCGAGATTTCGCACTCTGTCCCTAGAGGTCGGTCAGTCACTGGAAATTGGAAGGGTGCCATGAAAACAAAAATGAAAATCTTCCTGTTGGTCACCTTGGTCCTCAGCTCGATTGCGGGCTGTGAATCCAAGATGAAACTCAACACCACCAAAGTGGATGTTTCCGACCGGGATAAGACCAGCGACACCACGGTGAAAACCCTGGGGGCAGACTCCGACAAAGTGCTCGGGTCTGAATTCGAAGGGGCCAGCCTGTACATGTGGTCGCAGGTATCCGGTCCCGGCAATGTGACCTTCGAGACACCCGATCAACCCACCACCCGCATTACCGCGGACACAGATGGGGAATACGTGGTGCGTCTGACCGCTGTGATGGAAGGTGGCACCAAAAAGAAGAAGGATTTCCCGTTTATCTGGGATACCACGCCCCCCGTATTTAAAGGCCTGATCGCCGCCAACGAAGCCCAGGATAAGATCATCGATAACCCGGAAATTTTCTCCCAAAACCCCATTGCAGTTTTGGAAGCCACGGAATTTGTGGAGGCTTATTACACTCGGATCCTGCCCACAAAAGATGGTAAATCCTGCGAGGATCGGGATCGTTTCTCCTTCAATCTGAATGCCATCCCCCTGATCAATACCATGCCTCCTGTGGATCAGGACTATGTTGTGTGCGTTTTGCTGATCGATGAAGCCGGCAACTCCGTTTACGGGCAATCCGATGTGGTGGCACGTCGCACCACTGGACCAGGACTTGTGGTTCCTCCTCTGGTTACCACCAACGCGCCCAAACAAGTGGTGGCCACCATCACGGGCGACGCCGAATTTCAATGGAAACAAGTGGACGGCCCTGGTAACCTATCATTTACCAGCAGTGCCGTCGCGGATCCCACGATTTCCGCCACCGCCGAAGGAACCTATCAGATTCAGGTAAAGGCCACCAACGCTGCCGGTAATAGTTCAGAAGCAACCATTACTTTTGTCTGGGACGTCACGGCCCCCACCGCCGGAACATTTGCTGCAGCAGGTCCTGCCATCGCCGGATTTGTCAAAGGGAGTGATGCCGCTTCGAACCAAAATCTATTCACTCTGGTGCCGTCCGCCGATACGGTGGAGGTTAAGTGGACCGCCCCCCTCAGCGGAGCGGTGCCACAAACATGCGATGCAAACCTTTCCTATGCAGGAGCGACCACTCCCACGGCAACCACATTGCTGGCTGATGGAATGCACGTTTTTTGCGTGCGGATGACTGACACCGCTGGAAACATCGGTTATGCGTTGAGTCCCGTCATCACCCGCGATACGCTTGCTCCGACCTTTGTCAGTATGCTGCCCCGGGCGGAAGCGGTGGACACCTATGTGAACGATGCTGAAAAGTCCTCTACGGAAGTGGCTTACACACTGGACGCGAGTGGGCATAACACCCTGGACTATACTGGATTTATTCTGTCCAGCGGCAGTGATCTCTGCGATAGCAACCGGGTTTATAACCAAACCGCCATTGCCGGTATCAATCAGATGCCTCTTTTCGAAGGGGACTACTTTATTTGCGTCCGTCTGACCGATTCTGCCGGCAACATCTCGTATGGAAAAAGTTCCATTATTCACAAGGACATTACAGCTCCCTCCGTCAATGCTGGCTCCGATAGTTTGATGGCCGCCTCAGGCCCGCTGGCCGGTATCGTCAGCGGCGCTGCAACCATGCAATGGAGCCAGTCCAGCGGTCCTGGAACCATCACCTTTGGGGATGCGACATCCTCCAACTCCAGTGTGAGTGCATCAGCTGACGGCGTTTACACCCTCACCCTGACGGCTATCGATGCTGCTGGCAATAGTGCCTCCGACGATATGAACCTGACCTGGGACACCACGGCCCCCGTATTCACCTCACTGGCTCTTGCCAATGAGGCCAGCGATGGATTTGTAAATAGCAACGAAACAGGCTCCACCAACCCCCTGCATACACTGACCGCCAGTGGCTTTGATACCGCGGAATATTCCACTGTTTTGAGTGATTCACCCGCCGCGGTATGCGACGCCGCGCAATCCTATGGTGGCTCCACTATTCGTCGCATCAACGAAATCCCTGCGGTAGACGGACTATATACCGTCTGCGTCAGGCTCAAGGATGCCGCCGGAAATACCACCTATGGCAAAGGCC
>JAKQGS010000284.1 GCA_029556045.1 Pseudomonadota bacterium
ACCTGACGGACAAAGGCGTCAAAGAATACGACCGCGTCATTGAAGCGTTTTTTGCCTACATGGACATGATCAAAAAAGAGGGTTACAAACCTTACTACTATGCTGAAAAACGCGCTATGGCGGACGTCGGTTTTGTGTACCGCGATTTTGAAGAAGGCACCAACGTGGTGGTGCGTTACGCCAATACCATGCATTACTATCCCGCACAAGAGGTTGATCGGCGTCTTCGCCTTTTGACCAGTTATTCTGAAGATGATTTTAATGTGTTCCTCAAAAATGTCACCCCCACCAAGATGAAAGTGCTGGCGGCCTGGAAGGACGTCAAAACCGACAAGGTGGATGAGCACTACGGCACCGAGTACAGCGTGGCCAAAGCCTCCGCTGAACAGATTGCACGTTGGAGCAAACCCCAGACCATCGCAGCACTGGCCTATCCGGCATCCAATCCCTATATCCCCCGCAATCTGGAGATCATCAAGGAAGCGTCCCTCACCAAACCGGTGGCGATCGTGGACGATCAGCGGGGTAAAGTGTGGTTTGAACAGGATCACAAGTTCAACCTGCCGCGGGCCAGCGTCAATATCGACATCATGTCCAAAGTGGCCGCTGCCTCTCCCAAAAACCGTCTAATGACCCTGCTCTATGTGCGGACTTTGAACGAAAGCCTGCGGGAATGGCGTTACCCCATCATGGAAGCGGGACTGGGATTTGGGGTGGCGGATATCAACGAAGGCCTTTCGGTGAAATTCAACGGTTATGCCGAGCATATGCCGTCGTTGATGGCGGAGCTTGGACAGAAGATGAAAAATCTGGACATCTCGGAAGCTGCCTTTAACGACGTCAAAGCCGAATACATCCGGGAAGCCGCCAACTGGCCGTTTAATCCCGCCTACCAGCAAGCCCTTTATGAGGCACGTTACCTTGTGGACAGCCTGGAGATCCATAAGGAGTCCTACAAGGATTTTGCCGCCAAGGTAACCCTTGCGGATGTCAAAGCCTTTGGCAACGAGCTGTTGGCCACCACCGGCATGCGGGGAGCCGTTTATGGCAACCTCGATGCAAAAAAACTGACGGATGCAGTCAATCAACTATACGCGGCTCTGGGCTCCAAGCCTCTGGATCGGAAGCAATGGCCTATCGCCAAAACAGTGCCCATGAAAGATAAAAGCTTCTTTGGTTACGTCAAATCTGTGAAGAACAACAACAACGCCATGATCGCCTATAATCTGGCGGGTGCCCGCTCGCCGCAGTTGGAGAGCATTTTGCGGGTCGGTGAAAGCCAGGTGGGGAATGAGTTTTTCGAAGACCTGCGCACCAAACAACAATTGGGTTATATCGTGGCCAGCCGTTTTACCAACCGTCGTGACACCTCCGGCATGCTGTTCCTGGTGCAGTCGGAGAACTACAATAGCGGGGAAGTGGCGAAACGGGTGAGAAAGTGGATGGACCTGAAGTCCAAGGATGTCGCCAAAACCACCGATAAACAGTTCAACGAACTGAAGCAGGCGATCATCACCGAACTCAGCCAACCCCCCAAGACCATCGATGAAGCGGAAGACGAATTGTACAATGACGCCGTATTTCTGGATGAGCAGTTTGGCTACCGTCAAAAAGTGGTAGCGGCTCTGCAGTCTCTGACCAAAGATGAATACGTTAAGAATTTTGGCAAGTTTCTGAAGGGACAGATGGGCAGCGGCGTGGCCGTTTACATGATCAAAGACGGAGAAAAGCCGGTGAAACCGTTGGAAAAGGCGATTGCCAATCCGGTGACATTCAAAGGCCAACAAAAAGGCTGATTGACGGTATAAGGCTTAGATAAATGATCCCCCGCAGGAGTTTTCCGGCGGGGGATTTTTATTGAGTTTAAGTTGTCATGAGTTGAGTGAGAGGAATCCCCTCGAGAAGTATGCGCGATTTGAAAGCCTCGTCGATCTGATTCACCCAGACCAAATCAATTGGCAATAGGGTGGGGGCATGCTCTTTGACTTCCAAGTCAAACAAAGCCCATTCCTGATGCAAGGCATTGGGTGCAATGACAGCAAAATCATAATCCGACATGGGTTTGGCATCACCGCGGGTCCGCGATCCGAACAGCAAAATCCGGCTGTCTTTCCAGTATTTTTGCGCAGTTTGTAGAATGAACTTAAAGAGTCTTTGATCGCGCGATTCAGGGATATAGCCGTTGTTCATGGCTGAGAACCTGGCATTTTCATGGAATGAACCTGTTTTGTTAGGGACTGCAAAAGAAACTCAAATTCTGCCATATAGTTTTGTGCAATGCGGTCACTCACCTCTCGGGCGAGTTTTTTGTCGTAGGTATGAACCGTCAAATTACGATCCGACAGAATTTCAAGCCATACCGATTCGTTTTGAATCAATCCTTCCTGGAAAGCCTTTCCCAGGTTATCCCGAGGTCCGCCAGTGGTGATGCCCCAATATTCCAACAGCCGTTTGATAGTTTTCCAAGACAGCTCGTAGACGAATTCAAAATTTTTTATGATGCCAGACCGGACAATGTCGGAGCGGTTGGGTTCGGCCAAACCTTCTCGCAGAGAGGTTACGACGAGGGTTAACTTATCCAGCGAGTCCAAAACGGGCTGTAAGGTCATCGCTCGTGCGCCTTCTGCGAGAGATTTTGATGCCTGTGCTAGGATACCTCATTAGTTGTCATTTTTTAACCCAAATGAGATCCCAGGAACTGAATTAAGCCTCACCGAGACGGTCGATATCAGCTAAGATACCCAAAAAGAACATTGGAATGGGATGATTTATGGACCAGTGCATCAAAATCACCGACATAAGCAAATCCTTCAAGACCAAAGCCCCCGCGCAGGGGTCTCTGTTAAACAGATTCCGGCGCTATTTTCGGCCGGTGTATCAGGACATTGAAGCGGTGCGGCATCTCAACTTTGAGGTCAAGCGGGGAGAGCGGGTCGCTTTTCTCGGGCCGAACGGTGCCGGAAAGTCCACCACCATCAAGATGATGGCGGGTATTTTGTATCCCACCGTCGGAGATATCCAGGTGCTGGGGATGACGCCGTGGTTGCAGCGGCAGGAGCTGTCGTTTCGCATCGGGACCGTATTTGGGCAACGCAGTCAGCTCTGGTACCACCTGCCTGCGTCCGATACGTTTGATTTGCTGGCCAAGATTTATAATCTCGATCGTCAGGTCTATCGGCAGCGATTGGGGAGTCTGGTGGAACGGTTTGGGCTTGGAAATTTGCTGGCCAGGCCGGTGAAACAGTTATCCCTGGGTGAGCGTATGCGCTGCGAGATTGTCGGCAGTCTGCTCCATAAACCCGACATTTTATTTTTGGACGAACCCACCATCGGCTTGGATGTGACCGCCAAAGCGATCATTCGGGATTTGATCAAGGAGATGTCGCAGCAGGATGGCACCACCGTATTTCTGACCTCCCACGATACGGGGGATGTTGAAAACGTCTGTGACCGGGTTCTGGTGATCAACCACGGAGAACTTTTGCTGGATGAAGTCATGAGTCAGGTGAAACGGCGGTTTGTCACCGAAAAAATCGTTAAGGTGGCGGTGGACAACGGTCTGGGCGATCTCAAGGGGGTTGAGGGACGGCTATTGCATCGGGAGCCCCATCAGCTGACCTATGCCTTGAATACGCGGGAAACTTCGGTTGAGAAATTTTTGGGGCAGATGATCCAGGTGGTCACCATCAAAGATCTATCGGTGGAGGATCCGCCGATGGAAGATATTGTGCGAAAGATCTACGAATCTGTGGAGCGGAGGCCTGCCCCGTGAATTTAAAGCCTTATGGGGCGATCGCACGACTGGAGGCCACTCATGTGATGAAAAACCGCGCAGCGGTGTATGTGCGTTTTTTTCTCTATGGCCTGTTTTTGATGGTGTATAGCCGACTATGGGAGGTGACTCTGGCAGAGCATGATGGGGGCGGAAACTCGATTCGCGACAACATCTGGTATCTGGCCTTAACGGAGCTGATTATGTTGTCTCTTCCGCCGATCGATGATGAGATCATGGAGGACATTAAATCCGGACGGATTGTTTATCAGATCACCCGGCCCATGTCCTACTGGTTATTCAAGATCAGTGGGGCCATTGGCGCTTTGGCGGTACGCATGGGGATTTTGGCCTGTGGCGGATTTATCTTTGCCTGGTATTTCGCGGGAGGGTTACCCTCTGCGAATGTCACTGGTTTGTTGGCTGCTCTTCCTCTTTG
>JAKQGS010000286.1 GCA_029556045.1 Pseudomonadota bacterium
ACCAAAGATGAAAGCAGGCAAAGGTGGCCTTCTGGTAACCATGGCACCACGGGCCACGGCAGGCCTTCGCCTGACAATGGCCAGGGGCGAGAGTTTGATGCCAGCCTTGTTAGAGCTTCGTTCAGAGGATCCTGATATCAATTGGTCCCCGTATATGGCGGACAACGATCAACAATCGGCAGTGAACGCCCATGGGATTCTGGCCAGAAGCTGGCCTTTCCAGCTCAACCTTCCCCCTGGCCGGTATAAGGTAAGCCTTTTTCGGGGGGATGTGGGGCGCTTTTGTGCCAGCGAGGAGATTCTGCTGGCGGGTACGCAAAACGAATTAAACTGCTCCATGCCAACCGCAGCCTCGCATCGATCCATTGCCTCGGTCGTCTGGGCTGATCTAGGTCAACCATTTAACGGGAGGGATATTCCGGACTATCAAGGCCTGCTGGGGGCCGATGTTTTTACAAGCAACGGACGTTCCCTCCCCCAGAAGCAGGATTTAGGGACAAATACCCGTTTAACCTTGATTCCCACGCTGGAAGTGCAGGATCCAAACCTGGGGGTTGCCCTGCGTGCTTATGGTGTCACGGCGAACCTGATAGAAGAATGGGACGAATATAATATTGTGGGCAAGACGGAGCCTCTCCTGCGCTTTGCCCAGTTTATGAAATCCCGTGGCGGTGGCCGGTTTATGGAGTTGACCTGTCCGGACCCTGCCATGAGTGTGGATGACTATCGTCGCCTGGTGCTAAAATTAGACCCGAATGCATTGCAGATCTTTGGTTGCGGTTCCCCTTCCCAGCAACGTCGCTATCTGTTGATGATGGCCGTGATCCACCAAGGACGAACGCAACCGGTGCATATCACCACAGCTTCGATGGCCCGGGGAGAATTCTTTCGGTATTCATACCTACCCCAGATTGCCATGGATACCGCGGCGTTTGGCAAAGACATTCCCTCTGTTGAAGGAGTGATGCAATCTTTGCGGGATGGCCGGTTTGCCGTCGGTGCCGGACTTGCTATGACGATCAAGCCATCTCCCGGACAAACGTCGATTATAACGACCGATGGGGCAAACCTGCGATTTCGCGTGAGACTCCGGGGCCGCCCCGGAGTGCATCCTCATAAGATATTGGTTTTCAGCGAAACCTCCCTGTTGTTTGCCCGCAGACTACCCACCATGAAGGCAGATGGTAAATTGAACGTGGCCGTGGATATTCCCCGCAAACACCGTCAGCTCCAGTGGTTGCGGGCGGAAATTCGTGACGCCCAGGAAGTTGTGCTTGCCACCACCAACTTTCTGCCGTTAAAAGAACAACAAACGCCGGAAAAGGAACAACCATGATCGGCCCGATGAAAAAGCTTTTTGATCGCCAAACCATCCAGCACCGAGTTGCAGATCTTGGGCAGGAAATAAGCCGGGATTACCATCAAGATGAGATGTTGGTGGTGGGTATCCTGAATGGTGCTTTTATTTTTATGGCGGATCTGGTGCGGGCCATAAATCGTCCGGTGCATGTTGACTTCATGGAAGCCCATAGTTATGTGGGTATGGAATCTACCGGCACCATTAAACTATACAGTGATCTGAAGACTGATATTTCCGGCCGCCACGTTTTGCTAGTGGAAGACATCGTGGATACTGGGCATACGATTGCCTACCTGCACGAACAGCTGACGCAAAGGGGGCCGGCCTCCCTTAAAATATGCACACTGCTGTCCAAACCCGCCAAACACAATCTTCACCATCTCCTGAACTATGTTGGTTTTGAGATCAGCAACGAATTTGTGGTGGGCTACGGTTTGGACTTTGATGGCCGCTTTCGCGAATTACCGGATATCATGCAGGTGGTGGCATCATCTTAGAAGTCATTTGTGCACAAGGTCTGACCAATCGATCACAAAAGGGGTACCTTGCAGTTTTTGAATATGCCAATGATCGTCGATCCGCAGATTGTGTTCCGTTAACAATTCTCGTAGCTGCTTTTTTTGCATCGACAATTCCGGGTGATCTTCGGCAGCCGACAGAGCCTCCGGGATTTCAGGCATGACATAAGCTGCGCAGCCATTATCCAGCAAAAAAGAGCGCATCGGCGGTACCAATGGCCAATTCTGGCCTCCGACCTTAGATATCAAGTGGACCCATTGTTCCCACCGCAGGGCATTAACGTCCGCTTCTAATCGATGGGTGACACTCAGAGCCAGCGATAAGAGACCTGTGCGGCGAATGCCGTATGTCGTAAAATGGCGACCTGACCCCAAAAGTACCACTCCTGGAATGGGCGTTTCCGATGCTAGGCGTCTGGCGTAATCCCGCATCAGGCTCTCATCATAGGAACGGACGAACTGACGGTGGATGTGAGAAGCCATATGGTAACCCCATCTGCGGATATGAAGACCCTCTGATTTTAACATGCCCTTTCAGTAGCCATCTGCACCCTGACAAAAAGTTGCACAGAGGGTGTCCGTGTCATTGACAGATCGGGGCTTTGACCCTCACGACAGAATAATTAGTAAAAACAATATATTGAATGTTTGCTTGACGATGACTGTCATGCAAAACGACAGTGCGACATGTGAGTGCTGGGGCCAGCGGATTAAAAAATTTGCGTCCCCGTCGAATTTTCTTCATAAATTAAAGTGACTTGAACTATATTGAGCCGACCCATCCCGGGCCGACACCGGAGCCTGGCACGTCCCTTGCTCCAGATACACTGAGACGGTCAGAAGGTGACTTAGTCCCCTCTAACCAGAACCTGTTAAAGTGTGATCGATGCCGCTAAGGAGATGAAGCATGCAGAATTCTTCTGAAATGAACCAAGACAAGGTGATCTCGCTCTTCGGCAAAAAAGCCGAAAAAAAAGAGGACAAAACCAAAGAAGAAACAAAAGACGAAGGTCTTTCGTTTGCTGAAATCATGCGTCGT
The DNA here is from genome assembly GCA_029556045.1 of Pseudomonadota bacterium. The sequence goes on from JAKQGS010000286.1 coordinate 2,918, forward strand.
AATGCGGAAAACGCCGATCGCCTGAAAAAAGAACGGGCCAAAGCCAACCAAGGCGTTATCAAATCCTACCGTCTCAAGCCTCGCTAATCCGAGCCCCGGCCTGACGGGGCACGTTAATGCCTAGTCCGATTGATTGACATCGAGTTCCCTGTGTTGCTGAAGCTGTTTTCCTTTTGCTGAACTGAACCTGCTGCTGAAAGAGAGTAATGTCATGAGTCAGAATGATTCCAAGTCCCCCAATGTTTTTGACCTGCAAAAATTCCGCGCCAAAAAAGATCTGGAAAAGGATATGGCCCACGGTGGTCGTAAACCCCTCTACATCAGCTACCTCGACGGCCAGGTCAAGGGTAGCCCTCACTTTCAGCGTCATGATTCGGAAGATTTTGGTGAGCGCCTGCAGCGTATTAAATCAAGCCTGGAGCGCATCAACCAGCTAATGGCGGATCTGAAAAAAGTCACGAAAGACAACGGTAAACACTAGAAGTCATCCATCAAGCTTCCACAAAGCCATGGCGGATCGCATACCGCGTCAGGTCGATTTGACTGCGCAGATCAAGTTTTTCCATAATATTGGCTTTGTGACGATCCACTGTTTTCACACTGATGTGCAATGTTTTGGCGATTTCCTTGGCGGTCATGGCTCTGGCCACGCAGCACAGGACATCGATTTCACGGGGGCTGAGGGGATGATCGTGGCTGGCATCGCGGCCCACATCCAATAAAGGCCTCTTGCGGGCTCGCCGACGGGGTAATCCAGAAAAATATTCATGTCCCTGTGACACCGTGCGAATTGCCTCAGCAATCGCCATGCTCCCGTCCATCTTGGATATCAGCCCAGCTGCACCCACCTTGCGGGCCTGCTCAAAATTACCCTGTGTATCGTAGGCCGTGATGAACAGCACCCTTGTTTCGGGCCTTATCAATTTGACTTTGCCGGCGAGGGGAAACGTTGGTCCCTCCATTTCGATGTCCAGCAATACGACATCCGGCGAATGGGTTTTCACAAGATCCAAAGTCTGACTGGAATCGCCGCTATCGGCAACCACGTCAATATCGGGCTCCCGCTCTATCAGGTGAATCAAGCCTTCGCGCACAACGGGGTGGTCATCCATCACTAGAACTTTTAGAGCGCCCATTTTTTTTCGATCACTTTCTTGTGTCATTATGTCTGCCGTGAATATCTGTTATTTATGCTCAAAATGATTAACAGCTTGACGCCTGTGATGCAATTCGGTGAAATCACCCAAATTCAAACATTATTATCTGGTGATAATATTAGGGGAAATCGCATTTTTTGGCAAACAGAATGGGGGGCTAAAAGAACAAACCCCCTGTCAGTCAAGGCTTTCAGGGGTTTTTAACGCATACTGTGACGGTAACATCTTAAAATTATTTAAGATGTTACCGCCGTTTCTTCGGAGCTTTCTGAGGCTTGATCACCCTTTTTGCCGCTGGCTTTCGTGCGCTCCGGGAAAACAAAGCCAAAATTCCAGCCATCCCCTTCCCGCTTCAATTTGGCGCTGAACTTACGCCCCTTCTTGGAGATAAAGCCCGTCAAATAGTCGGTCTCGCCTTGCTGCAGATAAGCTTCGACTTCCGAACGTTTGATCTCCCGTTTGCAGAGAAACCGCGGAAATGAAAAACCGCTGGCGGATTTATCACCGTCTTTTTTTGCGGCCTGTTTGGTTTCGCAAATGTACTCCTGAGAGGTCTCCACCACATGACAGCTGCCGTCCTGGTGCACTGGACATGGCCCCAGTGGTTCGGTATTGATTTCAACGGAGGAGGAATCACCATCCGCCTCAGAGGAGCTTGATTCCACCGGCACCCGCACCAAAGTCCCTCCGTCCAGCTCCAAAATGGCCTTGTAGCTGTTGCCACTGGCGCTTTTGAAGCCATCCAGTTCCCGCGTTCGCCGATTGGTCAGGAGGGCTTTCACCACGGAACGGTTGATGTAACGACCGTTGTTATCTTTCCAGATAAGGAAGTCGCAGGACTTTTTGCCGACTCGTTTGGTGCTTTCCTGGCACCCGTAGAACCAGGCTTTTTCGTAAACCGGACCGCCGCATTTGGGGCATGGGCCGAGAGGCTCTTGATCGGGGTATATTTCCTCATAGTCAAAATTGCGGGCCGCTTCCACGACCTCTTTCACGTAACTTTCGATCTCCTGCATGAATGCGGCGGGGGTCCTTTTTTCCCCCTCCACCTCGTTCAGGTGAAACTCCAGTTTGGCGGTTAGTTCGGGAGAGACCAGCCGACTGGCATGAATCCGGTGGAGCACGTCAATCAGACGGATGCCCTTGGGGGTTGGGCGCAGGTTGTTATCCACGTATTCCCGAATCTTCAGGTTCTCAATAATATCCGCCCGGGTGGCCGCAGTGCCAAGCCCTTCGGCCTTGTTAAGCGCAGAGGCCAGTTCCTCATCTTCCACCTGTCGGCCGGCATTTTCCATCAACGACAGCAGGCCTGCTTCACTGATGCGGGTTGGGGGTTTCGTCTCCAAGTCCTCCTGGCTGACCCGTGCCACTTTCACGGCCACGCGTTCCGATTTTTGGGTCCCAGGTTTGAGGGGGGGATAACTTTTTGCCTCACCGGCTCCGGCTTCTTTTTCAAAGACAGCTTCCCAGCCCGGGAATGTCAGGACCTTTGGCGGTTTACTGCGGAAAGCATGGTGGCCAACCCGGGTGATTCTCTCCACGTCCTCATAAATTGCGGCTGGATAGAAGGCTGCCATGAACTGGCGTGCCACGAGGTCAAAAAGTTTAAAGTCATCGCCCTCCAGCGCGGTGATTTCACCTGTAGGGATGATGGCAAAGTGGTCGGTAACGCCGGCATCGTCAAAAACCTTGTCGTCATTCTGAAGACCATCGTTTAACAACTTCGCCGCATGACGACCGTAGGCGTCATTTTGACTGAAAATACCGAGGATCTTCTGCACCTCTTCCCGGTAGTCGTTGGGCAACACCTTGGAACTGGTTCGGGGATAGGTCAGAACCTTGTGGGTTTCGTAACACCGCTGGGCTGCCCGTAGAGTTCGTGTGGCGGACCACCCAAAGCGGCTGTTGGCCACCCGCTGCAGGGTGGTCAGATCAAATAGAAGGGGAGCTTTTTTGGGAGAAGGCTTACGCACCTCGCTGGCCAAAGCCGGCTTGTCTTCCACATCCTTGAGGATCGCTTCTGCCTGCGCTTTGTCAAAAATCCTGTCGTCCTTGTGATCGCGATCATCCTCCACCCGCTTAAAGGTCTCATCAAACCAGGTGCCGTCGTAATCGTGATCATTGGCATGAAAGGAGGCCTGAATTTTCCAATAGGGAATCGGATCGTGCTGGAGGATCTCCAGTTCGCGGTTTACCAGCAGCCCTAGCGTTGGGGTCTGCACCCTGCCAGCGGACCAGGAAAGGCCACGTTCACTTTTAGATTTGAGACGGACCGTAAGTGCACGGGTGGCGTTCATGCCGATCAACCAGTCCGCATAGGCTCGGCATTCGGCAGAATGAGCCAGTCCCTCATAGTTGCGCCCCTCCTCAAGGGCTGCAAAGCCATCGCGAATCGCTTGCTTGGTCATGCTTTGCAACCACAGACGTTTGATCGGCTTCAGGGATTCTGCGTAGGAGACAATTTCGCGAAAAATCAACTCACCTTCCCGTGCAGCATCGCAGGCGTTGATCAGATAATCCACGTCCTTACGATTCATAAGTTTGATGATAACCGCTAGGCGGTCTTTGGTTTTTGGTAAGGGTTTTGTCTTATAGCGTTCGGGAATGATCGGCAGGTCGGCCAGGCGCCAGCGTTTGTATTCTGGTTTAATATCCTCGGGCGAAAACAGGGTCAGGATGTGGCCGACGGCAAAGGTGCAGACGTACTCGTCGCTTTCGTAGTAAGCACCCTTGTTTTTTTCCTCAAAACCACCCAAGGCCTGTACGATATCGCGGGCTACACTGGGTTTTTCCGTAATGATTAGTCCTTTACCCATGATCTGGTCTCTATCCTTTGCCTACGGTTGGTTACCGGATGCATCTGCCATCCTGCGGATTTAGCTTTTAAAATGTTAAGTATGATACTAACGACAATTCAGCGAT
>JAKQGS010000291.1 GCA_029556045.1 Pseudomonadota bacterium
GATATCATCTTCAGCGGCGGTTCCCTGATCTCCATGTGCGATGCCGTTAAGGCAATGGGTGCCAAGGACGTTTATGCGACGGTCACCCATGGGGTTCTGACCAAGGGAGCCATGGAAAAAATTCAAAAGAGTGCCATCAAAGAACTGGTGATCACCGATTCGGTGGAATATCGCTTTGACCCTGTCGGCAGTAAGTTGAAGGTTATCTCGGTGGCCCCGCTGTTTGCAGAGGCTATCCGCACCCTGCACGATTACCGCTCGCCGTCGGAGTTGTTTTCATAGTAGGATCGCTATGGCTTTCATTATAAATTGTGCCGACTTTAATTCTGGTAGATTCGTTTGTGACGACCTCAAAGCAAAATACAAAAGTACCACTCCCCCCCTTTCGTAAATTGCTGATTTTTGTCCGCCCGGAAATCATCAGACTTTCCTGGGGGACGTTTTTTTTAGCCCTCGGATCCGTCCTAATGCTGGTTTTTCCCCAAACCGTCCGCATGACCATCGACCAGGCTCTTGCCCATCATGACAGTTCCCTGATCGACCAAATGGGTTTTGTGATGCTGGTGGTTTTGATTCTGCAAGCGATTGCCTCGGCAGCCCGCTATTACCTTTTTACATGGTCGGGAGAACGTATCGTCCGCAATATCCGGGTGAAGCTGATGGATGCCCTCTTACACCAGGAGATCGGCTATTTTGATGGGCAAATGACCGGTGATTTGATGAGTCGCCTCACCGCGGATGCCACCGTCCTGCAAAACGCCCTCAGCGTGAATATTTCGATGATGTTACGAAATGCCGCAGCGGCTATTGGCGGGTTAGGGCTTTTGTTTTATACGTCGAGTAAACTCACGTTTATTCTGGTAGCGATTTTACCCCCTGCAGCTCTTTTGACGGCAAGCTTTGGGACGCGGGTACGGGGGATGTCAAAAGTCGTTCAGGAAGCCATTGGTGGCGCCAGCGCCGTGGCGGATGAAAGCCTCACCAATATTCGAACGGTTCGCTCCTTTGCCGCAGAAATGATTGAAGCAAAACGTTATGATACAGCCTTGGATATCGCGCTGGACAAAACAAAAGTCCGCATTACTGCCATCGCCCGCTTCATGGGGGGAATTTCGCTGCTAGGGCTCAGTGCCATTGCCGTTGTCCTTTGGTATGGTGCACGTATGGTCATGGATCAACAGCTAACAGTAGGAACGTTGTCAGCCTACGTCTTATATACTTTGACGGTTGCCGTCTCTGTGGCGACTCTGGGTGGCTTATGGACCGATTTTATGGCGGCAACCGGCGCGGCATCCCGCATCTTTCAAATTTTGGATCGTGAGGTGAGTCTTCCTTTTGGTCAGGGGCGCGAACTACCACAAATCCAGGGGAATCTTTCTCTTAAACATGTGCGATTTACTTACCCCCAGCGACCCGATGCACCTATATTTGATGACTTGAATTTAGAGATCGACAACGGTCACGTGGTGGCCATCGTCGGGCCATCGGGAAGCGGCAAGTCAACGATTGCCGCTTTGATTCAGCGTTTTTACGATCCTCTCAGTGGCAGCGTCACCCTGGATCAAGTGGATTTGCGGGAGTTATCGCAAGAGTGGCTGCGTCGGCAGATCGGTACCGTCTCTCAAGAGCCAGTACTGATGTCCACCTCGATACAGCAGAATATCGCCTACGGGCGCCCCGCTGCGAGTCTCAGTGAAATTGAGAACGCCGCTCGCATGGCAAATGCCATGGAATTTATACAGCGGTTTCCCGATGGCATGCACACCAAGGTTGGGGAGCGAGGGGTGCAACTTTCCGGTGGTCAAAAGCAACGGATCGCGATCGCCCGTGCCATGTTGAAGGATCCCCGCATTCTGATTCTGGATGAGGCCACCAGCGCCCTCGATGCCGAAAGCGAACACTTGGTTGCAGAAGCTTTGCATCGGCTGATGCAAGGTCGTACCGTTCTGATCATTGCACACCGCCTTTCCACGGTGCGGACAGCAGATCGTGTGGTGGTTCTTGATAAAGGCCGCATTGTGCAGATGGGTTCGCACGAAGACCTCTTGGCGGATACGGCAGGTCCCTATTATAATCTCGTTCACAAACAAATGCTGACTTAAGTCAGCAACAGGAGATTAGATAACGGGTGGAGGTTGGAAGCTGGTGGAAAGTACCGCTGTCATAATAAAATTGACTTTTCTGCCATTTATTTAATATAAAGCCGTGTCTTTTTATGGATTTTTAAATAAAACCAATAAATTCACGGACTTTTTATGCTTTCCTCCATCCATGACACCTATTTTCCTCGTTTCTCTCGCGCATTGCACCCCGTTCTTTTATTAACGTTGGCACTTCTTTTTGGCTCACCACAGGCCCGCGCGGACATGATGATCGAAGGAGATCTGGCCAGTCAGCTACCGAAGCTGGATTGCCCCGCTGAGCAACTTTTCTTTTTTCACCTGAAGCCCCTTGCAACCCAGCCGCCGCGCGCCAGCGTGAAGTTTCCAAACGACACCGATGGACTGGGGACAATGACGGTTCCTGCCGCAGAACTTTCCCAGATCCGCCTTGATGTCTGTCTCACCACCGAAGAGCTGATCCTGGAACGGGTGATATACCGCGAAAATGGCGCCATGTATTATGTCGCAGATCAAAAAACCACCATGATGATCCAGGGCCTGGACCAAGCCACCCAGGGGCAACCGGGGGATCTGCAGGTTACCGCCCCCTATAATTTTGGCTTTCCGGAAACCGCCACCGCCGCCATGCTCCTGGTTGGGGCCAAGCATGATGATCAGGAATTTGTGGCATTCACTCTGGCCTTCAAAAACGAGCAGGGGCTTTATCTTCCCCAGGATTCCACAGCCATCCTGGCGGGAACTCTGGAGATGGGGGACCCCTTTCAGGACGTCAAGTGCGGGTTTGGCACCTACACCACGACCGAGCGAGTGGTTGAAACTCTGACCGTCACCACGGAGTCCTGCATCGGTGGCGGCACATCCGGCACCACCGGCTTCACCATTATCGGCATGACGGTGGTGGATACCCATAACGGAGTGGCCGAAGAATACCGCAACAAACCTTTTACGGTTTCCGGCAAAGATCTTGAGACTGCGCTGGAATACAAACAGAACCACCACAACGATTGCGACTATTTTATTTTTAAAACGCCCTTTGGCACCTACTCTGCTCTGGTGCCGGTGCAAACATCCCGGGAAGGCTGCAAAGTCAGCAATGACTTGCTGCCACAGCAGGACGAATCCACCATGAACCGCCTACTCCTGAAGGCCACCTATGGAAACGGGCATTCGTGGCAGGCACAGCTTCCGGAAGGAATTCGGCATTTTGCGTTTGGGGCATCCAATGAGGGCGGCATCGGACTGTGACAAATGAACAAGTAGCTGAAGTTCATCTATTCTCTCGCGTAGGTATAGAACATTGGCCACGGAAGTCTTGTGGCGACCTCAAGCATCCGTTACCCAATGGAAAACTGCCGCCAAACTGCAACACATGTAGCGTCATTGCCTCCCTTCCCGGCAATACACGCGACACCGCATTCTTTAATCTCGCAAAGAGTTATTGCAGAAATGGGTAATTAGGTTTGATAAATGGGTAATAAATGGGTAATATGTAGTCATGCAATCATTTCTCACCTCATTTTTATCGAATTACTCCTTACACCCCAGCACGGCATGGTCGTTATCCCTATGTACCGAGGCCCGGGGTATGCAAGAGTTATGGAAGAAAGCTCGCCCGGACACCCTGAGGAGACTGACAGAATCTGCCATCGTGCAAAGCGCAGAGTCATCCAATCGCATCGAAGGTGTTGAGGTTTCAAAGGATCGTTTACGACCGCTTGTCCTGGGTCGGGCTAAGCCTCGTGATCGATCAGAAGAAGAAATCATCGGTTACAGAAAAGCTCTTTCATGGATTCACCGTGACTATGCAAGCATAGATATTAATTTTGAAACCATTAAAAAACTGCATAAACTCGCGCAGGACGGAATGATCTCTGATGCGGGGAAATGGAAAACCAAAGATAACGACATCATCGAGATACTTGCGAATGGCGAACGCCGAATTCGTTTCCACTGTCTGAGCGCGAAAGAAACTCCCAAAGCAATTGAACAGCTTTGTCTTGGCTATCATGATGTTGTCCAAAACAATATTCTTCCAGATTTGATTGCAATCTCCCATTTCGTTCTCGACTTTCTTTGCATTCACCCATTTCGGGACGGAAACGGACGCGTATCCAGATTGCTAACGTTGCTTCTACTTTATAAACAATCCTATGAAGTCGGGAGATTCATCAGCCTCGAACGGATTATCGAAACATCAAAGGTTGACTACTATCATGCGCTCGCTCAATCGTCACAGGATTGGCATCACGCCGGACATTCTCTTATGTCTTGGGACAATTATTTCCTCGGTGTCATTAAATCTGGATACCAAGAGCTAAAGGACAGGGTCGATCTCACTGCCACCGGAGACACGTTCAGTTCCCTGATCCAAGAAACGGCTCTATCTTTCGATGGATTGTTCTCAGTAGCCGACATTTGCAAGCTTCACCCTGATCTGAACAGAGAACTAGTGAAAAAAGTTCTTTTTTTCTTAAAAGCCGAAGGAAAGATTGTTCTGCAAGGAAAGGGCCGTGGCGCAAAGTGGAGGGTCAAGTAGGGCTGATGCTTGATTTTCTGTCAATTTACAAGAATTCCTGTCCTCGCGCGTAACTTGACGGGATTTCACACCTGCTTTATCATCGCCGCAGAAAGGTATCTACATCTACGGAGGGCCCATCTATGGCGACCATTCCAACCTTTGAAACCAAGCGCCTGATACTGCGGGCTCCCACCATGGATGACGTCCCGGCCTATACCCGGAATTTTGTGGATTATGAGGTGATTCGAAACCTGTCGCATATTGTGCCCTGGCCATACCCGGAAGGGGGTGTCGCGGAGCACCTCTCGCAGCGGGTGATCCCGGCCCAGGGCAACAACAAGTGGGTGTGGGGGTTGTTCCTTAAGGAAAACCCCCACGAACTGATCGGCGTCGTGGATCTCTGGCGCCCGGGACGCCCTGAGAACCGCGGCTTTTGGCTGGGACGGCGCTACTGGGGTCAAGGGCTTATGACGGAAGCGGTCACGGTGGTAATGGACTACGCCTTTGACCAGCTGGGTTTTGAGACCATGGCTTTTGCCAACGGCCTGGGGAATGTCGCATCGCGCCGCGTCAAGGAAAAGACCGGCGCCCGTCTGATCGACCGTCGTCCCGGCCAGTATGTGGACCTCCAGCTGACCACCACGGAGGTCTGGGAGCTGACCAAGGATGAATGGCATACCTTCAGGATTCTGAATAAATAGGTGCTGATATCCAGAATAGTCTTGACCCTATCACCCCTGATTGGTTAACACCCCTTCGATACGAGTCCCCACCTTGAAAAAAGCGTGGATAAGCCTTGGGGTTATATGCCGTATACATATTCAAAAACGATCCTCTATTTTATCTGCGGCATTTTGGCTGCCTGTGGCCATCGAACGACCCCGCCCAGCGCACCGCAGCGAATTGTTGGGACGCCGGAATTGACCCCCGTTGCTTCTGATCTGAACAATATACCGCCTGAGTATCGTACCCTTGCAGCCGCAGTCGGACTTTTAAACGAGGGATGTACCGCCACTCATATTGGCGGTGGGATGATGGTCACGGCGGGGCATTGTTTTGCCTATCAGATGGGGCGTGAAAATTCGCGTTTCCTGGAGAGGAAATCGTGCCAGGGTATGCGGGGCATCGATACCCCTGTGCGTTGGGGCTATCGTACTCCTGCGCCGAACGGCTCCGAAATCGAGGTTTCAGAATCCAAGTGCCTGGAAATCATCGTGGCGGAATGGAACGCCTTCCGGGACTACGCCATCTTTACCGTCGATCGGGCTCCCGAGGCATTCGTGCCCCTGGACACCGGCGTGCATACGCCTCTGGGTCAGGACATCACCATATTCAGCCATCCGGATGCTACCCCACTGGCCTGGTCGCATGGCTGCCAGGTGAGCTCCGGCTCAAATCTCTCCGACATCAATCCGGAAACGCAGTTTACCCATAGCTGTGACACGGAGGCAGGATCCAGTGGCGCCGCGGTTGTGGACACTCTGAGCCTCAGCATCGTCGGCATCCACAACGGTGGGGACGGCAATGTCCGTGGTGAGACCTGGAACTATGCCACATATTCCGACCAGATCCCTTTCCGTTAGGGTATATAGACCCACACCGCCTGCGAAAACCAACTTTCATACCCTTCGACCTGATCGTTCGTACCATTCGCAGTCGTATCATACGCTGTTACTGTAATATAGTGCGTTCCGGAGGGTAGTCCTTCCAAAGTAAAATTTGTCACATTTCCGACATCGATACCGGAATTACCCGAGGTGGCTCCCGTTCCATTAAAAGGCCAGTAAGAACTCTGCCCATAATAGATACGATAACCTGCCGTATCAGATTCCGTATTTGCGTTCCAGGACAGCGACACATCATTGCCATTGACTCCGCCGTTAACTACGTTCTGGGGTGGTATCATGGGTGTAGTCGCCGCAGGTGCCGCCAGAGCTCCCGTCGTTGTGACGATATTCTTTGAAAAATCGTCGGCGTTGTCAAAAATCAGGGCCGCAATCGCTGCGGAATCGGTGGTACCCCAATAGTTACCCGTCGCATTGATGGCGGCAGAAGCACTGGAGCGGGAGGTTTTAAGCGCGTAGGTGCTACTATTCCCCACGAAACTATTGCCATTGATTGTGTAGGTTTCCGTGGAATCAGACATGACAGAAACGACCGCATTGCTGCTATAGTCATTTCCATAAAAGAGATTATTAAGCAAGTTGACGGTAGCCCCCGCCGTTGTTTGTCCCGTATATCCGGTTGACTCGTTATATTGACCATTACCAATGATGGTATTCTGCTCGATATTTAAGACGCTGCCTGATGATGTCGCATTGAAACGAAAGGCGGTATAACCACAGTCCACCACCACATTCCTCTTGAAGTTAAGCGTGACAGATCCTTTCGCAATAAAAGTGATGCCAAAGTACCCCGCCTTCGAAATCAGGTTATCTTCAATGTTGACCGTCTTTGCTGCACCGCCATTGATGACGAGACCGGCCGTATCGTAAGCTGACATACTCAGATTGATGCTGTTTCGTCGGATATTGATATTGGGTATCGGGGTGGTTCCCGATGTTTCCGTGCAGATTGCACAACGTCCAGCCCCCATCCAGTTGGCCTTAAAATTGGTGAACGTCGAATCTTCCACCGTTACTGTGCCATCATAGATAGCACTCCTGAGGTAGATGGGAGTCTGACCGATCCGCTCAAAAGTGGTTCGTTTGACTTCGAGTATACTTGTTCCAGTGGCAACACTGTTAAAGCTGATCGCATTGCCGTATATCTCATAAAAGGCCGAATCACGGACATACAGCTGCGAATTGGCCGACACATTGACGGCATCTTTGTTATTATAGTCGCCATAATAACTATTTCCGGCATATTCAACGCGCACGTTGAACAATGCCAGCTCGCTGCCATCCAACGTGATCATACCCTCACCGGATCCACCCTGTTTGATATCGGCATACTCCAGTATATTGCCGTCCAGATAGTTTCCTGAGCCGTCCAATGTCACACCCGTACTTGTCGCCGTAAAGTGAATGGAATTCCACAAACCCGCACCGCTGCCGGCAGCCTGCGGCACAAACTGAATGCGATTCGCCAGATTTCCCCGGGCTACCAGCATGCCGTCAATCCAAATCTGTTTACCGGAATCGATCCTTACGGTGACCCCTGGGTTGATCGTCAGCTTAACACCACTTGAAACCAGAATACTTGCGGTGACTAAATACGGCGTTGTTGTATCGGACCAGGTTTCGTCGACGAAAATTGTGCCGCCCTTTTGAATATACGTTTTGAATGAGCCAGAGTATGTACTTCCCACAGCGGAGTTTCCTGCGAGGTCGGTTGCGGTAACCCGATAGAAATATTCCATCCCCCCCACAAGACCGGTGATATTGATCGAATGATAGGATGTTCCAGTTCCCGTCAACTGGTTGCCATAGCTAATGGATGTACCCCAGTCGATTACAATATTGGTTGTTTCATTGGTAGTAACAACAAGTGTCGCTTCATTATGTCTGGGGGTCACCACCACGCCGGGGGTGGTCGGTGCTACCGTGTCGTGAGTGGCCGCCAAATATTGGATCGCGCTGTCATTGCCGGCTCGATCGCGCGTGACCAAAGCCAAAGAATTATAGACATTGGACTGCAGTGTTACCGACCCCGACCAATTACCGGAATTGTCAACATTGAAGGTCGCGGGACTAGCGCCACCGGAAACCAGCACATAGCCATCGGCTTCGGCGGTGCCCGTTAAAGTCAAGGATACATTTTGCGTGAAGTAATTCGAGGCAGGTGAGGTTACCACCGGCTGACTTGGCGCGTTGTTATCTCTGGTTATGGTGTGTTGCAACGATCCCGCTATATTTCCCGCCGGATCCTTTTTCCATAAATAGATATTCTTAGCTCCGTCTCCTGCTGACACTGCGCCATTGAAGGTTCCGCTCGTATTACAGAGCGTCCAACTACCATCGCTTTCGGTTGGTGCCGTACTTTGATCCTGACGAATCAAGAACAAGTCACCGACTGGGCACGTATCGATATTAAAGGCCACATTATCGCTGTTCACAAAGGCACTGGATCCCGTAATCAAACTGGATACGCTAAAGGTTGTGGGTAGATCCGGTGCCACGGTATCAAGGACAATCGATTTCGACAGATTGGCAGCGGAAATATTTCCCGCCCGATCGCGGACCCAGGCATACAGCGACTTCGATCCATTCGTATTATTGGACAGAGTATAGGTACCCGTATATAGGCCCACGCCGCAGGAAAGTGTAAAGTCGCCTTCAACCGGTGCCACGGTGCTTTCGCTAAAATAGACTTTGTCGGATTCGCTATCACAGGTTCCGAGACTGACCGCGATAGATGCCGCATTCGTATAGGATTCACTGTTGCTAGTGGCATCTTTAACTATAAAGGTATATTGCGTCACATCGGGTGGTGTCGTATCCACGATGATCGTAGCACTGCTCGAACTTAAGGACACATTGCCACCGATATCCCGGGCCCAGAGAAGCAAAGTTCTATTTCCGGCTGCCAGAGCGGTAGCCGCAACGGGATTCGTGGCATCACAGGGAACCCATCCAGCATCGTTTTCATCGGGTCGGGTTGACTGTGTCTCATTGATCAAAACGTGGCTTATTCCATCACAGTTGGCGATCGTTGCATTCAGTGCCAGAGAGTTGGCATAGCCGGCAGAAGCCTCCGTTGGGTCTGCGAGCGTGAAAGTTGGCGCATTGGGTGCACTTTGATCCAGCTCAATGGAA
>JAKQGS010000500.1 GCA_029556045.1 Pseudomonadota bacterium
GGGGAATGCGGGGACTGATCAGGACACTGGATTCCGCTTCAGGAAGCAAAGGAACGTAGGCATAACGAAGACCATCCGCACCGAGCAAGTACACCGAGCGGGGAATGCGCTTCAATGCTGCCGGCTCGGTGGTGGCGGCAAGCGTCAATTGCCGTGGACGTTCCTTGTTGACACAGCTCTCTCTTGACCGGGTGTCGAGTACCTCGGTCCTACCCGATTTCTGACATCGATTCAGACTGATAAAATAGTGAGGAAAGCTCTCGGCCCCCTCCCCGCCGATAAATAGGTCCACGACACCACCCCACGTCCCCCCTTTTGGGGTAATGGGTGCAAAATTGATGTCCTCCCGATCTACCGTTATCGTCGCATTGGTATGGCTCACCAAAGAAACCAATTCAGGACCATAGTATCGCGTCAATGCCCGCGGATGGTGCGCCTTGGTTGGTTCGTTGGTGATAAGAGAGCTGCCACGACTGGGACGTAGGCGCAGGCGCCACCGCAACTCCCTGGCCTTTTTAGCCTCCAACTTTTTATCCCCTTCGAGTCGCAGGCGAACAAAAGACTGCCCACGCCGAAGGCTATATGACAGGGTCAGGGGAGGATCTTCAGAACGTCCAGTTGCCAGTCGAAAAACCATTGAGGCTTCTCCATCGGAGACCTGGCTATCGAAACCGACCGTATAATAATAGGGGTTTTGCGATTTGCGAAACTGTCGTATCAAGTGCAAATCAATGGGGCCTGTCGGCGTCAGCGGTTTCCAGCCATCCGGAATTCTTTCAAACATCTCCAAAATCGCTGGCTGCCAGGGGCTCATGCCTGGTTCCGGAGCCAGACCGGCCAGGATAACCTGAAAGCGATCATCACCCAAAACCATCTGCCCCACATGGGCCGCCAAATGTGGAAAACGCATTACCGTCGGAGGAGCGATTGGCATGGCATAGGCTGAATTCGGGAGATCGGACGATGGCTCGGGAGCAGCGGTTTCGCGAATCTGGACCGTTTTTACGCTGCTCCCTTTCCCCGGCTTAGGGGTATGACGACATGAAATCAGACAAGCACCAACCAGCATGACTAAAAATACAAGAGAATACCCATGGTTAGGCAAATTGTGATGTAAAATTAATGATTTGACTTTTTTCATCGGTTTTGGCATAGTCGGCGAGCATTTTTTTCCAAATTTCTAACCGCACTCCGTGCTGCGAAAAGGACCATCCATGACCCAGGAACTCGAAAAAGAGTTTAATTCCAATAAAGTCAAAAGGTTGCCTCCTTCGGTCGTGAAGGACATCGAACTCAAGAATCACGCTCGCCGCCTGGCCAACCTGTCTCCCATCAAAATCAAGGTCCGGCAGTGTATTTCCTGTGGAGCCATGTTTGAATCCGCTGGCAACCGCACCTGTGGTTGCAATACCCGCAGCACCGGCTATATCGCCGGCCGTGAAATCATCTGATCGTCATTTCGGGATAACCCCCCATCATTCTAACAATAAGCCTTACTTTCCGGTAAGGCTTATTTTGTTTGGGCGAATTCCTGTCAGTTTTTCCCTGATACTTGCCGAAATACCATAGGTCGTTTGGCGGTTGCCAAAAAGGGAGAAACCATGAGTGCTCCGATTCGTTTTGATCGAAAGCCTTATACGGTCACTTATTTCAAGGATGGAGTCAAACACACCATCCGACGCACACCACCGCCGAAACTGCACGACATGATGCCCAAAGACATTGTGGAACTGACCCAATCCAAAAACGACGACTGGCAGGCGGGGGACGACTTCAAAGTCAAGGGCATCAATCCACGCCATCCCAACGTCCTGCAGATTGAAAACGGTTCGGGCGAAGCGACTTTTGTAGACTATTACGATCTGAAGTTGGAGCAGATGGTGGGAGAACGCGAAGGGGGTGTCAGCCCCCAGGATTTACCGATCAATAATCGCTACCTTCTTTGGCCTTAATTAACCACCCAGACGTTCACAAGACTTGGCACTCGGTGGCACACCAAAGTCTGCATCATACCCGGTCAGCATGACATCTTCGACCGCCCACCCCATAAGAGTATTGTTTTGATCATAAACCAAGGCGCGGAAAAAATGCTGCCCGTTTTGATTGGGGCCTTCATTGAGGAGCGATATTGAGAACGTCTGCGAATTGCTATTGAAGACATAGTCCATGGCCCGAGGGGTCCAGATCAGTTTGCCGCTGGGGCATCTTTCCAAAAACTCCACCTCAACCTTGGCCGCACCCCTTATAAAATTGACCCCAAATGATACCGGCCCGGCTGGGAAGACCCGCTTTGGGTTTGCAAAGGTAAAACTTGCGTCACCTGACAGGGCTTGCGGCTCATTGACATAGGTGCGGAAGATGGTTTCATCATAATCAGGAATATCACCCCACTGATAAGAGTCGCCGTCCAGCAATTCAAACTGCACAGTCCCTCCGGTTCCAGCCATTGTGCATTTTTCCAAGTCGACGGCATCATTAGCCCGCTTCATGATAGGACAAATCGCCCGCACGATTTTACCAAGGGTGATCAGCTGGTTTTTGCCCAGCCATTTCGGATTGGCTGCATGACGTTTGCCTTCGATGTAACGGCCGGAGGAGCCGGTCAGCATGATGACGATGGCGTCCTGAACCAATTCGGCCTGTCCTTGGGCATTGGTGAGAGACACCGACGTTTTGTGCTGATTGATCTGCAGGGCCTTGGGCACAACACCCTCTTCACCCGGGATCACATAGTGGGCTCCCAGCTGCACGCCAGCCGCATCGGTCGGAGCCTTTTGCATTTCCAGGCAGGCGGATAAGGAAAAGGGGCAGTGAATCACCCGCACGTGGGTGGGATTATTGCTGCGATCGGCAGGGGGATCAAACGACAGCTCGATATACTGCGCATGAAAGATTTCTGTTTCAT
>JAKQGS010000501.1 GCA_029556045.1 Pseudomonadota bacterium
GATCCACAAGGTGGGGGGCACAGTGCAGCCCACCCATTCGTTTACCGCCACCAGCCCTACCCCTCATTCGGGGAATTCTGCGCTGAAGTTGAGCAATACCACCGGGACGATGGGAACAGCGCGGGAGGCCTGGGTTCAGCAAACCATGCAGGTCCCGGCCGACGCCGCCAGCCTAAACTTTTACTATCAAGCCGTCACAAGCCGGTGGGGAGCACCGGTACGGATTTACATCAATGGCAAAACCGACAACGTATGGGGCCTGATCAATCCAGGCGGGTCCTCACTGAATATCAACACCTGGACCCTCAAACAGATCCCAATGGCCGCTTGGGCTGGTCAGACCATAACACTCACCATCGGCATTTACGACATCGGCTCGGGGGCGGGAGCCTCCGACCACGCTGCGACCTGGTCTTTGGACTCCTTTTCTTTTACACCCTGACGATCGGGCTCTTAAAACCCATTCCCCCTTGGAATATGCGCTTTCATCCGTTAATCTCCCCCCATCCACATGGGAGAGAGACTATGGATCACACACCTTCATACTGGATGCAGGTCCCTCTGGTGACCGGATCACACGATCGGCCACCGCAGGGAGGCATCGCCATTGTGGGCTCAGGACTGGCGGGCGTCAGCGCCGCCTACTGGCTGCAAAAGGCTGGCCTGACGGATGTAACCCTGCTGGATTTCGAAGCCCCCAAGGCGGCCAGCCTTCGCAACTGCGGTCATATCCTTTACGGCACGGTGGAATCCATGCAGGCGCTGGTGGCCATCAAGGGACGGGAAGCAGCACGGGAGATCTGGGATTATTCCGTCACCATTTGTCACCAGGTGCGGGAGACGATCGCAAGTCTGGGTATCGCTGCGGATTACCGGCAGGACGGTTACCTGGTGATCGCGGTGGATGAGAGTGAAAACGAAGAGATCAAAGCCTCCATCTCCCTGTTGCGGGACATGGGGTTTGAGAGCGACTATCGGGATAAAAGTGAAATCGAACGGTTGGGTTTTCGCGCCGTGACCGGGGCCCGCTATGAGCCAGGGTCCGCCTCCGCGCACCCCGTCAAATTTCGCAACGGCCTACTGCAGCATGCCCTCCGGCAGGGTTTGAACTACCACTCCAATAGCCCCGTCACGGCGGTGCGGGAAGACGCTGATGGGGTGGTTCTGACGTCACCAACTTGGGGAGAACTGCACTACGATGCGGTGGTGGTAGCCACCAATGCTTATAGCCCTCTGGTTTCGGATTTTTTTGCCAGCCGTCGCCTGATCGAGCCGTTTCGTGGCCAGATCATCACGTCGGCACCACTGCGGCACCGGTTTGCGGTGACCTATCCCCACAGCTTTGACCATGGTTATGAGTATGCCCTCGTCACCCCAGACAATCGCCTGATGATCGGCGGGTGGCGCAATCACACACCCCATGGGGAAACCGGCACCTACGACATCATGCCCAATCCTCTGGTGGAGAATGGGCTGAAAGAATTTGTGGCCCGTCACTACGATATCAACGAGCCCATTCGATGG
>JAKQGS010000317.1 GCA_029556045.1 Pseudomonadota bacterium
CCCTGAACATTTCAGCCAATTGTTCGGCTGCACGATTTAGCGTTTCGGTGTTATATTTCATCTGGAGCCTCCGGTAGTTTGGTTTCTGTAACCCCTATCCTACCTCAGGCTCCTTTTACTTGACAACCTTTGCGTGCACACGGTTGTGGATGCCAGCAATGCCAGCTTCCCGCTCTACCTCAAACCGGGCGATGTGATCCCCTTCGATATCAGCCTTTGGAATGTGGTCAACTACGATGATGATCTGGCCGCCACCGTAACCCGCTACACCGTCCAGTCGGATCCCTACTGGACCTACACCGTCGATTATGACCTGGTGGAACTGACCAATGTGACCCTCACCAAGGACGAACGCTCCAGCGGTCAGATCAGCCTGGGCGGCGACCTGGTGAACGACAGCGGCAAAGAACTCTACAATGCCACCGTTCTGGGTTATCTGACCGATGCTTCCGGCAACCTGGTGGCAGTGGCAACGGCCTACGTTTTCCCCGATGGCGACTCGATTGCTGCGGGCGATACCAACGACTTCGAGATGACCTTCTGGCTGGATCCGACGATTGATGCTGACTCCCTGACCGTCAACTTCATGATCCAGGGCGACATCAAGTAGATCCTGCTTTCAACCTGATTCAAGCACGTCCCGATCCCCCACCTCAGGGTGGGGGATCACCTTTAACCGCACCTGGAGCCGGCTGCTGGCGCAACGGCTCCAGGTGCGGCACCGGCGATTCCACCAGTTGATGCATCAACGGTTCCACCAGTTGCTGCGCCAGCTGCTGCGCAGGTGCTTGACTCGGCCCGGCAATGGCGTTAATATTTCTATATGAACAACAATCCCAGAAAACTGTCCTCCCAACAGCAGGCGGAACTGATCGCCGGCTTGCAGATCCGTTTTGAGAAAAATATGTCCCGCCATGCCGGCCTGGAATGGAACCAGGTCAGGTCAAGACTGGAAGCTGAAGCGGATAAGCTGTGGTCTCTTTATGAGATGGAGCGTACAGGCGGTGAACCGGATGTCATTGGTTGGGACGCGGTCACGGGTGAATACATATTCTGTGATTGTGCGGTGGAAAGCCCCAGAGGCCGGCGAAATGTTTGTTATGACCGTGAAGCCCAGGAGTCCCGGAAGGAATTTAAACCCGAAAATAACGCCATGGATCTGGCTGCCACCATGGGGATCGACATCCTGACCGAAGAACAGTACCGCGCCCTGCAGCAGCTGGGCGAATTTGACGTGAAAACCTCCAGTTGGTTGAATACGCCCCCGGATATCCGTCGTCTGGGCGGTGCCATCTTTGGCGATCGACGTTACGGCACCGTTTTTATTTACCATAACGGCGCTTCGTCCTATTATGGTGTCCGGGCCTTCCGCGGCCTGCTGCGAATCTGACTTATCCCTGAGAACCGTTTTTTTCGGGTGCCAGCCTCTGACAGAATTTTGCTCCAACCGGGGAACTGCCGCCGGCAACTGTCAGGAGGGGGGCTTGTCAACGCGCCGGCATTCAGCCCGGCCCCACAATCCCGTTTCTGCGGGCCGCCGCCCGGGATGCTGACCGGTCTGAAGACAAATCGTCCCACCAATGGTGGTGATTACCCACAAGTATTCTCCGCAAAAGGGAAAGGGTGCAAAAAAACGAAAGATAGGGTCATCGCAGTAGAAATCACTGCGGCGATACCTTGAAGTAGCCAATAGGGGCCATCCCGGTCACCAGATAGGCCGAGCTTGCCGCCCAATTGACGTAACCAGAGCACCGCTTTTGGTGGCCAATGCTCAGCAATCACAAAGACGATTTGAGCCGCCAGTAAAACCAAGGCAAACAAGCGC
>JAKQGS010000319.1 GCA_029556045.1 Pseudomonadota bacterium
AAATATGTGCTGGTGTGGTCTCCTGGCCCCGCTGAAGTGCAGTATCTTGTTTACATGCTTGATCTGGGTGAGGTTGAGGTGCAAGCCAGCGGCAGCATCTTGCCGGTGGAAGTGGGGCAAGGGCCGCGTTTGGCTTTTCGCTCACCGCAAGATGCCAATGTTTCCCCAGAAAAAGAAGGTAAACTGCTGGCGACCATTGGGGGCGAACAGGCCAGCTATGATATTAAAACTCAGTTTTTGCCCACTCACTCTTATGCTTTTCAGGTGAAAATGCGGGGAGCCGACGGTGCGGTAGACGGTAACTCCGCTGTACTCTATTTAACCATCAATACCAATGCCACTTATCTGGGGTGTCTAAGGGTCGAGTCCACCAATAGTACCAGCATTAATATAGACGTCGAGTATCCGCAGGGCGCATCAGAGGTGCGCATCTTTCGCGATGATATCCTGGTGAAAAAAGTTGACACCCCATCGTCAACGACAGTGGTGGATGATGGTCTTAAGGCGGGGCGGACTTACACCTATCGCTGTGAAGCGCAGGTGGGAAATGACACCTGGGTGGGCTCAGAAAAGCCGTCGACCCAGCCCTATAATGCTTTTGGCAGCTATGAAGGTTGTTTGGAAGGCATCATTGAGGGTTACAACGTAAAAATCAAATATGCCTTTCCTGAGGAAGCGGATCAGGTTGTTATCTACCGCAATGGCCTGCAGGTTTACTCCAGTCGATCCGCCGCAGGAAACGCCTTTGTGGATCAGAATTTGGCCCCCGGCGAGCCCTATATATACACCTGCGAGGTGCAGAAAGGGGCGATGGCGGTTGTGGGATTGAAAAAGCTCGATGTCATCATTCCTGACGCACTTGCCAGCTTTGATGGGTGTGTGGACGCCACTGCCCTGGGAGCATCGCAAATCCGGGTTGATTTCTCCTTTCCAAAAGGCGCGGATAAGATCACAGTCTTTCGCAATGGCGTGCAGATCTATAACACCATCAACAAAGGGGAAACGTCCTTTGTGGATACGGGTTTGACGGAAGGGCAAAGTTACCAATACACCTGCGGAGCCAAGGCCGGAATATTTGAAAAAATTGGCACCCAGCAATTTGATGTCAGTACCCTTTCCACGAACCCGCCGACGTTTGCCGGGATCAAAAAAGTGGAGATTCTTTCCCCGTCATCGGTGCAGGTGGAATGGGGGGTTGCGGATTTGAAGGGGGTCTCCGCAGCTTACTACCAGATCTATAGCACGGTCGGCACCATCGTCGAATGGGGAGCCCCTCCGTCAAAGACCATAAATGCTGGTGTCTTAAAGGCGACATTGACCGAACTCGGGGATGAATTGCCTTATGCTTTTGGGGTTCGGGCCTGCTCCAGCCAGAATATCTGCGATACAAACACCGTTTCTCTTCGAAAAACAATGCCGGATGGAGGGGCGCCCACCACCATCGGCGCAATTTCAGCCGCCATTGTTAACGGTGAAGTACAGATTTCCGCACCGTGGCAGCCGAAAAACGGAGCGGTGCAAAAGCGGCGTGTATACCGTCGATCCGGCGCAACCGGGGGCCTCAACACTGCAGATTATTCGCTCGTCAGCACGGTAACCGTCGATAACCTGGCGGTGCCGCCGAGCACACTGACGCTTGGTAATATCCTTGAAAACACCACCTACCACTTTATGGTTTTAGACGAGGACCCAACCGGTCACCTGGCATCGCCGCAGGGAAGCGTCTCATTAACGACCGGAGATTTGACGCCACCGTCTTTCACCGGGATCTCTGGGCTTCTCAAGGGAGTTGCGGGGAAAGAAGCCACGTCGCTGCGGGCCGAATTCACGGCTTCAACGACCGAATCTCCGGCGAATCCCGACGGTGCCTCGCAATATCTGCTGCTTGTCAAAGAAGGTGGCGGTGACGCCTGTGCCAGCGGTGTCCTGAAGATGGAATTGCCAGCCTCGTCGTTTGTGGATGGCGATGTCAATCAGATTGAAATCAACGGGCTCTTTGAAAAAACATATTATAGCGTTTGTCTCAAAGCCAAAGATTCGTCGGGAAATATTTCGAAGGTCACCACATATCTGCAACGATACACCCAGGATTTGACGGTACCCGTGTTTGATGGGGTACAATATGCGTCCTACAACTTTGGGTCCGGGAAGGTCGATGTGGTATGGAATCCATCCTCATCCCCCGATATTGTCGATTATCGGGTGCAGATCTGGAAAAATACCGGAGCTCCCGCTCCAAACGAAATCGCGACGTTTGTAAAACAGCATAATGCCTATGCCAGTGGATTTTCGTTTGCGGCGACAGAATTCTCATTTATTGGGAATGATCAAATTCACGTCCTGGTCAATGCCTGTGATAACGCCCACCTTATCCCGGATGGGGTGCAAAATTGCACAACGCTTTCCCTTCCCTTCAGTTACACCGTTCCAGATGTCACGCCACCCCAGGGATTTCTGGGAGTGGAAGGGTCAGTGGTGATGCAAACACCCTCTGAAGGCGTTGTGGATGTGTATTGGAAAGCGCCACAGGGGGGAGATTGGTCTGATTATCGGGGGTTTAAAATATACACGGTTGACCAGAATAACCCGCCGATTGGGGATGACGACCTGATATTCGTGAAGGATTGCCCTTGTTCCGCCAACAACTGCCCCAACGAAATCGTCACCTGCCAGGTGCTGGGACTGACACCCTATCGGACATATAACTTTCATGTGCGGGCCTACGACGCCAATGGCAATATCACAAATTACCTAAGTCCAGCGGTCTATACGACAGCTAAACGCACCATCGATGAAACCGCGCCTCAGTTTTCATCGAATCTGACGGCAACCTATATCAGCGAGGGAGGAGCGCGAATAGCCTTGGCCTGGACTGCCGCCGCTGATAACCAGTATACCTTTGAACCGGGAGTCAGCTTAACCTATAAAGTATGGCGTCGTGAGGGTGTGACATTCAGTGATGTCTATAATCCGGGTTCGGACGGTGATGCCACTGAACTGTCGTCACAGACGACGATCAATTATGATGACACGGCTTTGAGCAGTAATATAACTTATTATTACACGATCTGCGCTGTGGACGCCTCCAATAACCGCAACTGTGATGGCGTGGTGCGGAGTGTTTTAACGCCGGATGTCGAACCTCCCGTGTTGGGCGAAATCACATCAACGAAAGACACCGATCCTGATGTCAAACAGTGGGATCTGTCCTG
>JAKQGS010000332.1 GCA_029556045.1 Pseudomonadota bacterium
CCGCAGCTCGATGGCCGCCAAACTTTTGAAAAAGGTCCTTTCCATGGGACATGGCATTGGTGACATCAAAGCCCTCAATTGAGCGGGCAGAACCTTTGCAAACGGTCTCACCACGGTGGAACAGCCATGTGGGACGCCAGAACATCTCCGCAATTTTACTGGCAGCAATCCCCACTACACCTGGGTGCCAGTCGCCCCCAAGGAACAGAATAGGACTTTCACCTGCCGCTTGCGCCATGATTATCGCTTCTTTAACGATGCGCCGTTCAATAAGCTTTCGTTCCTCGTTGCACTCCTCCATGAACTGCACCAAGGGCTCCGGGTTGTCCCCAATAAAGGCCTCAATCACGGCGTCCGCATGCTCCAGGCGGCCCACCGCGTTGATGCGAGGCCCCAGACGAAATCCAACGTCTTTTTCATCAAGGGATTCCAAAAGCGAGCTGGCTTGCCGCAGGCGCTTCAACACCGGCCGTTCACTGCGCAAAAGTGCTTTTACCCCGAGGTTGGCCAATTTGTGGTTCACCCCGTTCAATGGGACCACATCGCAGATGGTGGCCATTCCCACCAGTGCCAATATGTCAGTCCAGACGGCCGGGGTGATGGGAAACTCCTGCGCCAGCTTACGCAGCAGCACAAAGGTGATCCCGCACCCGCACAACTCCTGATACATGGGATCCGGATGCATCTTGGGATTCAGAATAATGCAGTCCGGCATCTTGTCCGGCTGGATTTTGTGGTGATCGGTGCAGATGAATTCCACACCACGCGAGCGACAAAACTCCGCTTCAGCGTTGGCGGTGATACCAGTGTCCATCGTGATGATGAGTTCTGCTTTTTCATGCTCAATCAGATGGCGCACCGCATCCAGATTAAGACCATAGCCTTCTTTGAATCGGCAGGGGATATAATGCAGGAAATTATTGTAGCCAATTGCCTGCAGAAACCAGATCCAGCTGACGCAGCTCATGGTGCCATCGACATCGTAATCCGCATAGAGGGCGATCCTTTTGCCCCCCCTTACCGCCCGAATGATGGCGCCCGCAGCATCCGCCAGTCCATAATCGCCATACTGCAATTCTTCGACAGCCTGGTAAGAACGGTTGGCATTGAGTACCAGTTTGAGCTCCTGATAGCTCTGGGGTGTTTCCCGTGACTGCGGCACCCAAACGGCATATTTCCGGCCCATTCTCAAACCTCTCCCCGCTCTTCTCTGTGGTGAATCCATTATGTTTACCCGTGTCTTCCCCAAGTCGCAATGCTGAGCTTTAAGGACCACTGCGGTTTGCTTTGGTAAGGGTACAAAAGCATCCGCATTTGTCTAATATTTAAACACATATCCTTCACACGGTGAAGAAATCCACCAGATAAAAATTACCCAGGGGGCTAAAGATTCTTTTCAGACGGTCGAAATGGATGGCAGGTCGCGTTGCTTTTTGGGATTCCGCATGGCCGAGCTTGCTCGGAGATGCCCGATACCGATCATGAGAGGATGGTATGCTGAAACAAATCACTCGATCAATGTCCGTCGTAGTGCTGTTCATGATTGTTCCACTGGCTTTCACCGGTTGTACCACCACGCAACAACAGGGTGCTCAGCAGCAAGGTTTGCAGGAGCAGGAGAATTTCGGCCAGCAACAGCAGGGAAACAACGTCGGCAACGGCAATGCCACTAACTTTAACAATGGTGGCAATGTCACCGCCAACAACAGCGGCAATGGGCAAAACACCGGAAATAACCAATTTGCGAACTCTCAGGGTGGTCAAGCCGTCAATAACGCTGAGGATGAGGACTTTGGTGAGCAAAATGCCGCCAACTTTGGTGGCCAGGGCAATGCAGCCTTCAATACCGCAATGCAGGGTCAAGGAAACCCTACCGTCAATAACTACGGCACGAACATGAATACTTACGGGAATAGCTTGGACAACAACCTCACCGGCAACGAACAGATGACGCAAGAAGCCGATCCCATGGCCCAAGGCAATGGCGGGGAGGGGGTTAACAATGCCCTGCCTTCCGAAGAGGAGTTTGCCCAGGGAGCGGCCGGTGCCAATCCTGCAGGTTTACCCGCTGTTGATGCCCCCGTAACCGACAACACCGTGACTGAGATCGTGGATCAAGCGGCCACACCTCCCGATGGCGTTACGGGCACGGATGCCTTACCAGCGCAGCCGTCAATGGCGATGGGTTACAATCCAGGCGGAATCGTGAAATATGTGCGGGAGGGCGGTGGCTCTATCTATAATCAACCAGCTCTGGGTGGTCCTGCGGTGGGTTCACTGGAGCAAGGTGATCATCCGCTGGTCTTCCAGGAGGCCGATTGGGCCCGAACGCACGACGGGTATTACATTCCGATGTCACAATTGTCGGACAGGGGCGTTCCGCGCCCACGTTATCCATCCGTATGGCGTTGAGAATTGCAGGTCGGACCAGCAGCAACCGTTGTCAAAACGATGGAACCAATTTATAGTGCTGGACCCGCAATTTTCTTGCAATAATGGGTAAAATCGGTAATCTGATTAATAAATAATCAGAAGACGAGGCAGTCTATGAAACCAGGAACAAAAATTCTTGGTGGTGTACTTTTTCTAGGCATCACTATTCAAGCAAGCGCTTGTAAGGACGAGTACGCCACTGCAGCGGGTCGTATCAATATCGATGAAGCCTCAGAGCATTTGATGGAACTTCAGAAGGTCAAACCGGAAGAGGCCAACGTCAGCAATGAGTATGTGATCAAACAGGGATCCAATACCTTTGACTCCCTGAAAGCGGCCGGATTAGATGGTGCCACCGCACAAAAATTGGTGGACCATGCTCGCCCTGTGTATCCACTGGAAAAAGTCCGGGCCGGCACCCCGTTTAAAGTTTTTCTCCACAAAACAACGCAAAAACTTCATAGCGTTGAAATCACCTTTTCCCTCGTGGAAACACTGCTGGCGCAATACCACGAAACATCTCAGGGCTGGACTGTCGAGCTGATTCAACACCCCGTGCAGACGGAGACCGTTACCTTTTCCGGTGACGTCACCACCAGCCTGTGGGATTCCGGTTTAGGTTCCGGCATGGATGCGCGACTGATCAGCGACTTTGCGGATATTTTTGCCTGGCAGGTGGACTTCAGCCGCGAGGTGCAGGCAGGGGATCGCTGGCGACTAACGGTGGAAAAGAAGTCCGTCGATGGAGTCTTTCATGAATGGGGCTATATCAAAGTAGCGGAATATCACCCGGTCAACGGTCCTGTACTGACAGGTGTGCGCTTTCCACAGGATGACCCTCAGGCTTCTTATTACGACTTAAATGGGACCAGCCTGAAGCGCATGTTTTTAAAGTCCCCCATCCAATACGCCAGAATCACCTCAGGATTTTCCAAACGTCGCTTTCATCCGGTGTTAAAAGTCAATCGCCCCCACAACGGAGTAGACTACGGTGCCAAACCGGGAACTCCGGTCATGGCGGTTGGGGACGGGCAAGTGGTATCGGCATCTTTTGGCTCCGACACCGGCAACATCGTGCGAATTCGTCATAACTCCGTTTATGAAACCGCTTACCTGCACCTGCAGGGTTTTGCCTCCAGCGTCCGTAAAGGCACCAAAGTGGTGCAAGGCCAAACGATCGGCTACGTGGGCTCCACCGGGCTGGCAACCGGCCCCCACCTGCACTTTTCATTTTTTGAAAACGGTCGTTTCGTGGATCCCCTGGGGATGAAATTTCCCTCGGCTGATCCGGTCGCTGCGGAGCAATTGACGGAGTTTAAACGCTTGGCTCAGGAAGTTCTGGTATCGCTGCCATCATGGAAGTTCGCCTCCAATTAAGTTTTGGCGCGACAGCACCAAAGCCATATCCTTAGACGAAGGTGAAGGGCCTCCCCGTACAACCGTCCAAGACTGGCCCGATCTTCAAAGCGTAAGCTGGAAATCCCGCGCCAGAGCCCCCGGCAAATGATGACTTCCGGTGGATCGGCTGCCATAGCTGGCATTGCTCAACATAAAGTGCCGCTCTTTGGTCAATGCCTCGAGATTCTTCCCTAAAACATTGTAAATGGTGTCATCAAAACGCATCACCCGCACCGGAGCCACGATTTTACCATCCTCCACCCAAAAGGTGGCAAAGCGTGTCATGCCGGTAATACGGCATGACACCCGGTCGGAATAATTGCAGTACCAAAGATTGTTGATATAAAGCCCCGTTCCCAATGCCTTTAGAACATCTTTTTCCGGGAGGGTCCCGGCTGCAATATCGAGAGACTCAGGAGATTCCCCCTGATTGGCCCCATTGGATGGAACGCCGTATTCCCGGGAGCTGCGGGCAGATACCAACGGGGCTCCAAAGCGCCCCTCCTGCACCAGACTCACGGAGGCCGGTTTCATAAATCCATTCTCATCAAAGTTGGGGGCAGCCCCTCCTGCGGTGTTTTCAATCATGGAGACCATGGGGGACAAATGGGCCGTTCCCTCCGCCAGGTGAATGAGGGAAGAATGTTTGGAGCGTTGGCTTTTAATACCAAATGAACTCCAGGAGAGGAGATCCACCAACTCAGCCAAGGCCGCTGGTGCCAGGTAAACGCGGTATTTACCCGGTTCGATGGTGCGACGCGGTTTTCGTAACACTTCGATGCTGCGGGCACCATCTGCCATCAGATTTTCAAATCGCCCCACGTCCCATGCGAAGCCACCATAACTATATTTGGCCGCATTATCCCCTTCCAGGTAAAGGCTCCAGTCGAGATTAAAGCTGGTGTTCTGGTACCAGGAACGCTGACCAAGGGAGCTGGCGAAACCGCGGGCCATAAAACCACCGCTGTAAAGCCCGACATAATCGTGGGATCCCACCCGATCTAAAACTTCAGATACAATGGTCTCCGCGGGCGGAATGCGGCTGGTTCGCACATCATCCACCACCCGTGGCTCCTGGTTGTAAAGAATATAGGGATCTTCCGGAAGCTGATCCAGGGCTTCCCGCATGGCTCCTAAATGGCGCTCGATGGCGTCCTGGTCGGATCGACGATCAAACCCCAGTGTCAGCACATGGCTGATCTGCCGTTTGTTGCTGATTAAATTCAGCACGATCTGTCCCTGAAGAACTTTGCCAACCTGCCGCACCTTGGCTTTATTAAAGCGACAGAAATCGGAGTCTTCACCGGAAAAACGGCAGGTCAAAACCTCCTGGGGCCGCAATTTTTTCGTGGCCGCATCTATCAAACTCCAGACATGGTCCTTCATGCCTCACCTCCAAACACCTGAACGGATGCAAACAGGCAGGCCGGTGATGCGTGACCAACTTCGATCACCTGGTTGGGTTCTCCCTTGCCGCAATAGGGTGTCCCCATGACCCGCCAGGTATTGTGATCACCCACCATATTAAGATTGCGCCAAAAATCCGCGGATAGTCCGCGATAGTTGGGTTTTTTCACGAGCCCCCCTAATTTTCCGCCTTCGATCAGGCGCCCATACTCGCAACCAAACTGAAACTTGTTGCGTGAGTCGTCAATCGACCAGGATGTATTGGTTTCCATGTAGATACCTCGGTCCACCGCCGCCACCATGTCGGCAAAGCTGGAGGTTCCCGGTTCCAGATTGATATTGCCCATGCGATCTATCGGCGGTCGATTCCATGAGTCCGCCCGTGCCGAGGAGACACCCGGCAAACCGGAGCGTTTTTGTGAGATCACACCCCCGATTCCGCGTTTGAGAATACCCTTCTCAATCAGATAATGCCGTTCCGCCGCGCATCCATCGTCATCGTAATCATAAGACGCCAATTCACTGGGCAGGGTCGGATCGAAGGTAATGTTCAACAGAGGCGATCCATATTGATAGCGGCCAAACATATCGGGGGTGACAAAACTGGTGCCGGCAAAATTACGTTCATCCCCCAGAATGCGGTCCAATTCCAGCGGATGCCCGATGGATTCATGAATCTGCAGAATCATCTGATCAGGGGCCAGCAGGAGGTCCATCACGCCAGTCGGACAATTGGGGGCTTTAAGCAGCTCAAGTGCCTCCTCGGCCACTCTTTGGGCCTGATCGGCATACCGCAATTGATCCAATACCTCCAGACCGCCGCGCACCGTATAGGCGCCCGCGCCATAACTGCGACTGATGGCTTCGCCCCCTTCATAAGCCGTCACACCCATGGTCGGCATCAGGTAGGCGGTATGCTGCTCGATCTCAGCTCCGCCCAAAGTGAGGTAAATCTGGTGATTTTCCACATGAAGGATGTGGGAAAACCAATCGGCAATTTTATCGGAGACCTTCAGTTTGGTGGCGGCGGACTGCAGGAATGCAATTTTATCCTGAAGTTTTTGCTGACCCCAAGTTTTCTGCACCGGGGTCCGGTAACGCCCCTGACCGGACGGCAGGAGGTTTTTTTCAAACGGTAAAATAGTCTTGCCGGCGGAGGTGTGAGCCCAGGCTTTGGCCCTTTGAAAAGCGGATCGCAGACCTTCGTCTGTCACATCGCTGGTGGCCGCATAACCCATGCCGCCCCGATCAAAAACCGTGATCATAGCACCGCCGTCTTCGGTGCGACAGGGAGGTTCCAGGACCCCCTGACGGACGGTCAGACTTTCGTTATGCTCCACAAGATAGCGCAGACTGGCGAAATCCACGGGGTCCGCCACGCGATGAAAGCGTTCTTTAAGTTGGGAAGAATCCATAGGTTAACAGCCCTTTCCGGCGTCTGAATCCGCAATGGATGCAGTGTTTAACCCATGAATTTAGGGAGGTAAGGTTGATTTTGCAATCGCAATATTACATTACCCGGCTTTCTAGCCGGCAACCACCTTGGGTGGCAATGAAACCACGGGAAACTCCGGGGTTTCTTTCACTTCCGATGGGGATGTCCTCGCTGTTTTGGCGGGTGATTTGATGTCCCAAACCAAGCCAAAGGCCGCCAGCGTTTTAATCACCAGCCAGGTGCTGTCAAACTCCCACCAACGATGCCCATGACGGGCTGATTCTCCCATGGCATGGTGGTTGTTATGCCACCCCTCCCCCAAAGCCAGCAGTCCAACCCACCAATTGTTGCGGGCAAGATCGTTGACTTCATAGTTGCGATAACCCCATTTGTGGGCGGCGCTGTTGACCAGCCAGGTGACATGATAAACAAACACCAGGCGAGCAAAAATACCCCACATCATGACCCAAAATCCCCCAATCGCCCACAGGATCAGCCCCAGGATGACTTGCAATCCGATAAAGACCATCGGTTTGCTCAGTGTCCGTAAAACAGGATCGGAGATTATATCGCGGGCATACTTGCGCATCACGATAGGATCATCAAATCGCGGATCGGATTTGAGAAGCCAGATAAAGTGACTGTACCAAAACCCACGACGCGCGTTATGGGGATCTTTATCAGTATCTGAAAACGCGTGGTGCATGCGGTGATGAGCCACCCAGCGCCAGATGCTGCCCTGTAACGCCAAGGTTCCTGCAACCGCCATCACATACTCAAGCGGCTTGCCAGCCTTGAACGAGCGGTGGGTAAAGTAGCGGTGGAATCCCAGAGTGATTCCTCCGGCGGTTATCAGATAGAACGCAAAGAACACGGCAAAAGCCCCCCATGAGAAATGGAAGAGCGCTGGTATCGCCAGAGCGTGAAAGACCCCTAGCAGCATGATGGTCGGCCAGTCTGGCCGGGCTGGTGACAAGGTGACAGGCGAGAGTCTGGGTGCCATGAGTGACTCCTTTGGTTGAGTGCTGGGATTTTTCGCCCGAAGCGGTTTCCTCTCACTTTTATCCTACGCACCCTTTCGGCCTTTCACCGTCACATCCTTGTCATGTATTTGTCACAGAAATGTCACAGCTATATCTTGTGAAAACCACTTGATATTTCAGCCACCTTTACCCTGCCACCAAGCCCAACAAACCACCGAATTTCTGCTCATCCTGTAATTCTATTAAAATAGAAGAATGGACGATGTTCACTCCTGGGAGGGCTCATGCCACATCACACCAAATTCCGCCTTTGGATCGGATTGTTGGGGGCAGCCGCATGCCTGGCCTTGTGGCTTGGATGCACGCCTAAAGGCAAAATTGTGCAAAACATTACGGCCATCACATCACCCGACGCTGGACAGGCCAAGACCTTGGCCGCACGGGAGGTTCCTGACCCAGGCAAACCAAGAGAAGGAGCCTATGTTTATGATTTGCCAAAATTCTGCAATCTGGTTGCGTCACCAGAATCCAGTGAGACATGCATTGTCTGCACCGCCAACGGACTCCCTCTGGAACGGTGTTTTCCTACCGTGCGTTCATTTACCACACGCACGTCGTGTGGTCACAATCAGCGGGAATTGAAGTGTCTGATCAATGGCAAAAATCCGCTCCTGACCCTGTCTTTTGAAAACAGTGAGGAAGCGGAGTTTGCCAAAAACTTTCCAGTGTTCCTCAGCACGGTGCGGGCGATTGCCCAGACCAAGATGGCGGCAAATCAAGGAGATCTCGCCTCCGCAGTTGGGGTTCTGGAATACTTTCAGGGGGCCTCCGGCAAAGTTTTGGACCCCGCTCAAAAGGGCGTCATCATCCGTGATATCGACGCACTACTCCAGAAAAGTAATGTTCCCGCAGCATCCCGCGCCACAACGCTTCGTCAACTAAATGCCAATCTCGACCAGATATCCCATCGTCGCCGCCACGGACGCCTGTCGCTGCGGGACGGCCAGCAGCTGGCCAAGACGACAATCAGCCCGTTGCCATCTCAGGCTGTTCTGACCCGGATCATGAGTGAGATTTCTCTTGATGGGCTGGAGAACCCTAGTGATTTAAACATGGAATAAAAGCAAAACCCGGGATCAGTGGATTCCGGGTTTTTCGTTCATGAAATGCTGTGTACGCTTTGCAGTTAACCAGCCGCTAGTGCCTCACCATCCTGATTACCCAGAAACCGTAGCGCCGATTCCCACAGACTCACGTCTTCCAGCTCCATCTGCACGATGCGTATTCCAAACGACTCCTGACCATTTTGTTCAAACTTTCGCACCACTTTCCCCAAACACTTGAGAGGACGCCGAAACAATTTAGCCTCCGGATCCACCGTGAGATCCACAATTGTTTTTTCTGAAAAAGGAGTCTTGACCGTGCTATTCCAGGTCAACAGCATGCCTGTTTTTGAAATGTTTTCAGGCGACAGGTCAAAACTCAGATTGGATCCGATGGTTTTGGAATTGACCCGGAGTCGGCCATCCAGATCAAAGCGGGAAGCCCGCACGCGGTTTTTTCCGCTGAGTGAAAAGAAGGTGTTTTCCATTTTGGTTTCCTCTAGTTTTTGTTGCCGGGACGCAACCAAACACAGAGGGTATTTCGGAGAAGCTCAACGCAGTCTTTAGTTTTTTGTGAGGAATTTAATATACTTCAATTATATCAATATGTTGAAACCATGATAAACACCCCCCCCAGCGTCGTCCCAACGACTGACCAGGGGGCTTAAAATGATTTCCGCCGATTTCAGCGGCTCACGACGCGAAACTGAACGGGGTGATTGAAGGCATAATGAACGACCTGAGCATCGCTGCAAAAGGCCGGTCTTTCCACCGGCGCTCGACTAAATTCAGGGTCAGCGCTGCAAACCCAGCGGACGTGCTTGGAAAGAATGGCAAATGTCTTCCCGCTCGCCTGACAGATTCCCTCACCTAAGGCCACATCACCCGCAGGAACACTGAGACAATAAGGTAGATTGGCCTGCCCTTCGCGACCCGTACCTTGCAGCTGTTGCACATCCACGATCAACTCCTGGGTGGCAAAATCTGCGGTCCCAGGTCCCCAGGCTTCCGATTGTGCAGAGCCTGGATCATCCGTGCGGGTCAAAGTTGGGGGAGGATTACCAACACGATCATTGTTTGAACCACAGCTGATCGCCAACATAGAAAAAAACACCTGTGCCAGTCGCCTCATACATTCTCCCATCACAAAACAAAATTACTTTTTTGCCGCCGCCAACTTTTCCTCTTTGGCCCTTCGGTGGAATTCCTGAATATCCGGCTCCAGATACCGAATGAGCTCCTCTACGGAATCCACCACAGTCAGCTTCAAGAGATCCTTTTCATCCAGCAACTTTCCCTTCAACGGGTGAGCACGCAGCCAATCCAATAATCCTGCCCAGAATTCGCGACCCAACAAAAAAATGGGGCGGCTAGAGATGTGCTCCACCTGCAGAAGCTGCCAGGTGTAAAACAGCTCCAATACGGTTCCAATCCCCCCCGGCGTCACTATCACGGCGTGAGAAATACGCATGAACTCATCCAGTCGGGTGGAAAACCGGCGATGCATGTACTTCACATCGAGATGGGAGTTGGCATCGGTTTCAAAGGGAAGTTGAATGGGCAAGCCAAAGGAGCGACTCTGGTTACCGCCCTGCTTGGCCCCGAGATTAGCGGCCTCCATCAAGCCGGGACCGCCACCGGTCACAATGTCGACCCCTCGTCCCGCCAGCTGAAAGGCCAGGTCGTAGACCTGCTTGTACTCCGGGGTATCCTGTTTGATTCGGGCCGAGCCAAATATACTGACCCGGTAGTATTCCAATCCCATTTCAGTGACCAACGTATCGAGATCCGCCACAATATCGTTCAGCTGCTGGATCTTTTTGTTGAGAAACTTACGGACTTTTCGTTCAACAAGCGCCATCGCGAATGCTACCTCGCTTTCTATAACCGTGAATAATTGAACCTGATTCCTGACTTAATTTCAAAATAACCCAGTTTGCGGCAGGTCTATACAATTAATTTTACGAGACATCGTCCGATATACCAAATGGGATGATGCATCTATGGGAGGAATCTCTCGCAATGCCGAGAATATTGTTAACTATTTTATCGTTTATTGCAGCCCTGCCAAGTCTGTGGGGCTACGATCCCATGTCTCTTAAGAAAACCCATGGGGATGAGTTGGGGGTTTTCATCATGGGGAGCATTCTGAATACCGTGAAAGACAATAGTGTGGCGCTGGTCAAGGAAACCAAGTCTGGCAAGGTGCTCGCCGTCAAAAAAGGCCACAGCATTCTCGATAACAAATATCGCGTCCTGGAAGTGACCTCCAAGTATATGATCCTGTCCCCCAAAACCGGAGCCCCGGTCCTCGTTTATCACGACAAATTTGCTGGTGAATTCACCTCTCCCACACCTTCGGGAGCAGACGGCCCCAGCATGGTGGCATCCAGCTATTCAGCAGAAGGCTTTGAGCGGGTGCAGGGATCCATCCGTATCTCATCAAGTTTCCGGGAGAAGATGGTGACGGAAGACCTGAGCAAGATTTTGATGGATGCAAGCGCGATCCCCCACTATGAAGGCGGCGAAATCAAAGGGTTTAAGCTGTTGCAGATTACCAAGGGCAGCATCTATGAAAACGCCGGCTTCATGGACGAAGACGTCATCACCTCCATCAACGGGGTTCCCCTCACCAGCATTGGAGGAGCCATCAAACTCCTCCATGCCATCAAGAAAGAAAACCGTGTGGAGGTTGATGTCCTACGTAACGGTCAAACGTTCAAAACCGATATAACGGTCAATTAAAAGTCATCCAAAACCGTTACGAACTCTTCTTCTTTGGCTTTTTCGGTTCCGTCTTACCGATGTGCTGTGCCAGAAATTTCTCCATTTGGCGGTAAAAGTCGAAACGGTTTTCTTCGTTGCGGAACCCATGGCCCTCGTTATCTTTCACCATGTAGAGTACATTCACCCCTCGGCGTTTGAGGCTGGCCACAATCTGATCCGACTCGGATTTTTTCACCCGGGGATCGTTTGCGCCCTGTGCCACGAAGAGGGGTGCCTTGATCTTATCCGCATGAAATACAGGAGAAGTAGCCCGCAGCAACTCCTTGTCCTTTTCAGGA